>JBCCTX010000037.1:0-34906 GCA_039197765.1 Bacteroidota bacterium | reverse complement strand
GTCTGATAAAAGAGTTCAAGGGCTTCGATGGATGGATTAGGTGTATCAAATAAATCCCCAGCGATACACACGGCATCTACCTCTTCCTGCTCAGTAATATCACAGATTTCTGTAAGTACCTTCCGCTGTTCTTCCAAGCGGGAAAATCCTTCTAATTTTTTTCCCAGATGCCAATCCGCAGTATGAAGTATTTTCATATGCGAAATATAAGATAAATGTTAGGGATTATCATTTGATCTGGCGTTAAACTCCCCAAAAATAGCTATTTAATGAAAGAGTGGGGGTAAAAATTAGCCGGCGCCTAGAAGAGGTATTTTGGACGGTCTACTTTGACTATGAGTTAAATGGAAACCAATTTCTGCGAAATGAGGAGAATGGGAATGAGGAGCTTCCTATTAAATAGTAGATGCAGACTAAGGTCTGCATCTACACCCAGTAGAAAATACAAAAAATTTATTCCGCAGAACATTCGCCCTTACTGTAGCGTGTGACACCCGCAGCATTCGCAGCACAGGCATTACCATAGGTAACCCCATCGCAGCCACATACAGGATCATATTCATAGGTACAGGCGGCATTTTCCAGAATCTTTGCTTCATCAATGCACCCTTTCGGTTCATCCTCAGCTGGGCAGCCTGTCAAGACCACTAGTAAGGGAAGCAATACGACTAATTGAATGATCTTCATAATATGGGGTGTTAGTCAGTTTCAGAACATTTACCTAATTCGTAGCGCGTAACTCCTGCTGCAGTAGCTACACAGGCATTGCCATAGGTAACCCCATCGCAGCCACATACAGGATTATACTCTCTCGTACAAACTGCATCACTATCAATTTGAGATTCGTCGATACAGGGAGTCATGTCATCATCACTTGACGGGCAGCCCGTCAAGGCCATTAAAAGGGGGAAGAATGCAATCATTCGAACGATTTTCATCATGTTGGTTGTTATTTCCATAGAAGACGGAACAACCAGACATTCTGCTGCATTGACTTATTCACTACGAATGGCATCTACCGGATTCATCGTGGCAGATTTATAGCTTCTCATTCCTACTATCAAGAGCATCAGGAGTAAACTAAGGCCGAAGGCCGTTACAAAGATTCCTCCTCCTAAGGAAATCTTATACGCAAACTCTTCTAACCATCGTTTCATGAGAAACCATCCTAGAGGCGCTGCGACCACAAAGCCCATCAGTACGAGCCAAAAAAATTCTTTCGTAAAGAGCGAAACGATCTCGGTAACGGTGGCACCAAGTACTTTTCTAATACCGATTTCCTGGACTCGGCTATTGGCCGCCAAGGAAATGAGTCCTAACAAACCAAGCATTCCGATAAAAATGGAAAGGGCAGCAGTTGTTTGAAACAATCTCGTAGCGCGTAATTCCGTTTCATACATTTGGGTAATTTTATCGTCCAGAAATTCATATTCAAATAGTTCTTCAGGATAGTTTGTTGCCCAAACTTGTTCAATATGAGCCATTGACTTCTGGATAGAGCCTCCTACTAATTTCACGCCACACATCCCAACATTATCTACATTGGGGACAATAACTACAGGTTCTATTTTCTTCCTCAAGGATTCTGTCGTATAGTCTTCGGTAATTCCTTGGATGGAATAGGTTCTTCCTCCCACCCTAACTTGCTTTCCAATAGCTTCTTCTGGTGAAAGAAGGATAAACTCCTCCAAAAAAGTTTCATTTACTAAAATATAGGGTAAGGTATCCCATTCGCGGAAATTTTTCCCAATGATCAGTTCAATACCATAGGTTTCTACATACTCTGGGTCCACCATTTTGATTTGTGCATGGCCTGATACTTCTTGAGAAGTATCGCTATTGGGAAAATAATTCACATTGTAGCGCCACCAGCCATTGGTAGCTGTGCCATTATTACTAAAGGATACCGATTCAATAGACGCGTGCTGAGAAATGAGGGATTTAAGCGTTACCAATTCTTCTTTAGACTCTACCGTTGGCAGGAACATTTCTACTACTGCCTCTTTGTCAAATCCTAAAGGAGCACTATGGAAATAGTCCATCTGCCGCATGGTCACGAGTGTACAGATGATCAATAATTGCGAGATGGCAAATTGGACGATAATAAGCCCTTTTCGTAGGGAAAATCCCTTCCCATACCGTTTTTCTACTGTATTCTTTAAGGCGCTTACAGGTTGAGTTCTAGACAAAAGCCAGGAGGGATAGTACCCAGCAAAAATTAAAGTTACGACAAAGAAAAGACCAAGATATATCCAAAGTAAAGGATCTCCCATAGGTGAAAATGCCAAGGGCTCTTCTAATAGAAATTGGGCCTTTTGGAGTACCAAAGGCAAGAGCAGTACGGCGAGAATCATAGCTCCTAGTACGACTATTCCCGTTTCAAAAAGAAAAAATCGAAAAATTTGTTTATTTCGACTTCCCAATACTTTCCTCAGGCCAACTTCGCGCGCCCTTTTAACGATCAAGGCAATATTCAGGTTAACAAAATTGATACAGGCTGTGATTAGAAGGAAGAAGCCAATTAACCCTAGGGCCCAAAGTGTCTGGGTTTCTTGGGTACTTTTGGCAAAAGAATCGTAGCGCCCATCCAAATGCATCTCATGAATAGGTTGAAGGTACAGCTGGTACATAGCGGTATCAATCTCTTCGGACTTACCATGCCGATGTAGAAATTCAGGAAAGCGACTTTCAAGCATTTCTGAAGTAGTATTGGGGGCTAGTTTTACAAAACACTGAAAATACTGTGCAAAGGCCCACCATTGTCCTTCTAACCACCCAGGAATCAATTCATCTGCTTTAGACATATATATTTGGAAGGGGAAGCTCGTAGCAGGTGGAGGATCTTTTACCAGTCCCATAACTTTCATATCCGCGTCGTCATCCACACGCAATACCTTCCCCACTACCTCTAATTCCCCAAAATATTTTAGAGCAAGACTTTCTGTTAACACACAGGTATTGGGTTCCTTAAGAGCTAATTGGGGATCTCCCTGAATCCAATCGTAGGGAATGACCTGGAAAAAGTCTGGCCAAACCCATGCAGCCCATTCCTCTTTGAATTTTTGGGGGTTTCCTCGCTTATCGGTAAAAGAAATGATGGGCTCTCCCATATTCCTATCCACAATAGCCATTGCAGCAATCTCAGGGAACTCAGACTGGAGTTTCATTGGGATAGCACCTGGCATCCCTGCGTTGTAATCGGTCCCCTCCTCATTGGTAGTATGCGTAACTAGGCGAAAAATCCGGTCTGATTCTGGTATGTGGCCATCAAAGCTCATGTCATGTTTTACTTTTAAAAAAATGACCAAGGCTGTCACCAAACCCAAGCTTAGGCCTAATACATTGATCAAGGTATGACCATAATTTCTTTTGAGGTTGCGAAGGATGAATTTGAGGTTGTGGAATAGCATAGCTGTATAGATTATAGAATGAGAGGAATTTTTCAACTTTCTCCTTAGTGTAAAGGGACGAATCAGGCTTAATACATCGCAAAGGAATTTTCTCCTTGCAACGCTTAGCCCTTCATTTTCTATCCGACGGAAATACAACTCATACAGGTCTCCCTCAAGGTATTCCCAAAGTATGTCGTCACAGTACCAGCGAAAAAATCTTTCGATCCATTTAGGGGGCAAAGGAGGGTGAGGGTTCATAGAGAATTGTTAAACAGAGATATGTTGGAAGTAGTAATAGATAGTAGGTAGACGGTATTAGGGGTATTCGAAGGCATAACCAGGAGGGAGTCTATCCCACAAATCCTCTCGCATTTTCCTTGCTTCACGCAGAGATTCCTTTCCGAGGTTGGTAACTTGGAAATACCTTTTTCGCCTTCCTCCCCGCAGTTCTGTAGCTCCTCGCATATTGGAAGAGAGAAATCCTTTTCGCTCTAAACGATCTAAGGCAGAGTGTAGGGCCCCAATACTGGCTTTTTTCTCTGTTTGTTTCTCAAGTTCATCTTTTATTGCCACTCCATAGGCTTCGTCCCCTAGTATGGCGACAACGAGTAAAACCATTTCTTCAAAGTGTCCTAGGTAGTTCCTCATATTAGTATTACTTTCCGGAAAGTAGATATAATATAGCGTTTTATTCCGGAATCTCCTAAGAACGCATAGGAGAATGCGTAAAAAAGAAACTTCTTGGAAGAAAAATAACATGTGATGTAAAAAAAGATTCTACTATGGAAACTGTCAGAATAAAATTTACGTCACATTATTAGAACCCCTTGTAACAACATCCACTATGGCATTCAAAATCCTTTTTTTCATCGCTGGTTTTGCCCTTTGGCTCTGGGCGATTGTAGACATCCTCCAGAGTGATTTCAAAGATTCCAATATGAAGTTGGTTTGGATGCTAGTGGTTCTTCTTATGCCTATGTTGGGAACGATCTTGTATATGTGGAAAGCAGAACAAACCAAAGTTTCCCCCGTACAGGCCCCTGAGCCAGATACTGAGGTTCCCCCTCCACCTGAAGCTCCCTTGTCTGACGATATTCCTTCCGGAGAGGAAGACTAGTTCAAGTAGGGACTATACCTATATTGAAAGGGTTTCAATTGGCCACCGTCTTTTTTCTCGCAACTACTGTCTTTCCGGCAGTTACTTTATCCCCCAGATTTACTTCAATTGGAGTGCCTAAGGGTATAAGTATATCCACACGTGATCCAAATTTTATAAAACCAAATTCCTCTCCCTGTGCTACGCTATCCCCTTCTTTCAAGTAGCAACAGATTCTCCTAGCCATAAATCCAGCGATTTGCTTATAAGCTAATTGAAAGCCATCCTGTTCTACAACTACATAGTTTTGTTCATTATCAGTGGAGGATTTAGGGTTAAAAGCCATTAAGTACTTCCCTGAGTAATACGTGTATTTCAGTACTTTACCAGATATGGGATTGCGGTTCACATGAACATTCAAAGGGGACATAAATATGCTGAGTTGAACCATTGGTCCTTGGAAGAAGCGGTCGTCTTCAACCTGCTCAATTACTACCACTTCTCCATCACAAGGGGCCAGTATAGCTCCAGGATCTTGGTTAATTTCCTGCTTTGGATTTCGAAAAAAGTGCAAAATAAGGGCAAATAATACCCCTCCTGCTACTAAAAGTACATAGCCAAAGCGGGTATCAAGGAAAAATCCCCCGACAATAAGGGCTATAATGATTAGTAAACTAATGGGGATAATAAATCTACCTTCTCGATGGATTCGCATGAGGTGGACTAAAAGTTTAGTGTTTATAGCGTAAAGGTACGCTTGCACCCTCACACAACCTGTATTTCATCCATAAATTTTAAAAAAACTACAAGCCCAGCCTACCAAACTCTCTAATCTAACTGGTTAAACAAATTAAATATATATATATTTGAAACCCCGTGTATTCTCTAGAAATAAAGGGAATACCTAGTCTTATTAGTACAATATTCCATGAAACTGGAACACATAGGGATTGCGGTGAAGGACATGGAGGCGGCTGAGAAATTGTATACTTGCTTATTGAATACTCCCGTTTACAAGCGAGAGGCCGTAGCATCTGAGGGAGTACATACCAGTTTTTTTAGAACCGGAGAAAGTAAAATTGAGTTGTTAGAAGCAACTTCAGAAGAATCTCCTATTGCAAAATTCTTATCCAAGCGCGGAGAGGGACTTCACCATATTGCCTTTGAAGTGGAAGATATTTATCAAGAGATGGATCGGCTCAAGCAAGAAGGCTTTCGTTTGCTAAACGAAGCGCCCAAAAAAGGGGCCGATAATAAGTTGGTATGCTTCGTTCACCCAAAAGATTGCAGTGGGGTCCTACTCGAGATTTGTCAAAGCATTCGCTCATAATCGGAATACATACAGGACAAATCTTTAACGACGAACTTAATTAAAGGGATAATTTGTTAAGTCTTACAAATTGTTGTCTCCATAAAAACATTTCGCAACATAAATTCTTAAGTAATTGTTACCTAGAAGAAGAAGATTTGAGAGTGTAAAAAAAAGGGGAGGTAGCAGCCGTTTTCAACGCCCACACGTTCTATACGGTTATAGATTGACAAAGTTTAGTATATATGAAAAACTACTTTTTACTCATTCTCTTTGGGGTTTTTAGTGTTTCCTTGAGTTGGGGCCAGGTAACAGTATCTGGAAGGGTAACAGATGCCTCAGGACAAGGCCTCCAGGGAGCTACGGTTCTGGTAAAAGGAACCACTGTCGGAATGCTAACGAATGAAAATGGAGAATATATTTTGGATATTCCTGCTACAGGAGAGATCATTGTATTTTCCTATGTAGGAATGAAGGCTCAGGATATAGCCATCAATGGCCGGGAAACGATAAACGTTCAACTTGAATTGGATGATGTAAGCCTGGAGGAGGTTGTTGTAATGGGCTATACACGTACCTCTAAACAGAAGGTTATCAGCTCGGTAGCGGTAGTAGGGGCAGAGAAGATAGAAAATGTACCTCTACCTGACGTCAATCAATTGATTCAGGGTCAGGCTGCTGGGGTATTGTCCACCGGGGGATCCGGTCAACCCGGTTCTAGCCAAAGTGTACGAATCCGGGGAACTGGATCAATCAATGCAGGTCGGGGTCCACTCTACGTGATTGATGGAGTAATAATAGAGACTGGAGACTTTGTGGCTACAGGTTCCAGTGACATCCTTGCCAACCTGAATGCGAATGACATAGAATCAGTCAATATTCTTAAGGATGCAACGGCCATTTCCCTATATGGAGCAAGAGGAGCAAATGGGGTTATCGTCATCAATACCAAGCGAGGGATCGAGGGGAAAACGCAGATCCAGGCAAGGATACAAGGCGGGTTTTCTGAGGCCAATCTCAATGGTTTTGAAATGATGAATGCTCAGGAATTTCTCCAATATGAGCGAGAGTTGATGCAGGCTGCGGGTTTTTCTCAAGGAGAGATAGATCTACAGCGTCCCCTAAGCCTTGCCAATGTCGATACCGACTGGCTAGATCTAGCCTTCAACCGAGGCCAACAACAGATGTATGAGTTTTCTGCTAGGGGTGGAAGTAAAAGTACGCGTTTCTTCGTTTCAGGAAACTACTTCTTGCAGGAGGGAACCATCGCCTTAAGTGGTTTCGAGCGATATTCTGTCAGGACCAATGTGGATCACAAGGCAGGTGAGAAGTTTGACATATCGATGGATGTAAATCTTTCCTATACAGATCAGACAAATGCCTTCTCGGGTAACTCTTTCCTAAGTCCTATTTCGGGTGCGCTGAGTAATGCCCCTTGGACCCGCTATAAAGATCCCCTTACGGGTGAGCTGTTAGTAGGTAGAACGCCTAATGACAATATAGAAGCCCTGAACTTCGAGTCCTTCCTAAGAGATAATTTCGTGCGAACCAACCAACTGAATACCAATTACAGTAGAAACTTCCGGACATTAGGGAACATCACTGCTGGCTACCAGATTTTGGATAACCTTCGCATCCAGCAGAAGATTGCAGCAGATCTAATCAATGTCAATGAGAAGCAACAACTTCACCCAGAGACACCTGATGGCTTCCGCTTCAATGGTTTGGTTTCAGACGTTTTTACGCCGAGTATCACTTATACACTTCAGACGCTGTTAACGGGAAATTTCACCCTTGGTGAATCCCATAATTTTGACGGAGTTGGAGGGTTTGAATTCCAACAAAATGATACGGAACGCTTTCTTGCCCAGGGTCAAGGCTTCGCTGACGGTCGCCTACTAAACCTAAACTCCTCTTCTCTTCCCGTGGGAGTTGGAGGTTCCGGTACAAGCTATTCCTTCCTATCCTATTTCGCACAAGCCAATTATAACTTCCAAAATACCTACTATCTGACTGCAAGTATTCGTAGGGATGCTTCCTCTCGATTTGGAGAGAACAACCGATGGGGGACTTTTTATTCTGTAGGAGGTTCTTGGAGACTTACAGAAGCAGCCTTTTTGAAGAACTTCGAAGCCCTTAGTAGTTTAAAGCTTCGGGCTAGTTTCGGTACGAGTGGAAACGCGGAAATCGGGAATTTCCAATCTCTGGCTACCTATAGCTTTGGCTCTTCTTATGATGGGCAACCGGGAAGTGCACCGACACAGGTACCCAACCCAGACCTCACCTGGGAAAACAATGAGTCTTCTAACATAGGTTTGGACTTCGGCTTCTTTAATGAGCGTTTAACGGGTACCGCGGAGGTATATCGAAGAACTTCTCGGGATATGTTGCTCAATCGACCCTTATCTGCCACTTCGGGCTTTACCAGTGTATTGAGAAACCTGGGCGATATGAAAAATGAGGGAATTGAATTGACTGTCAATGCAAAGCCCTTTGCTGGAAGACGCTTCAATTGGGACATCGATTTCAATATTTCCTTCAACCGCAACGAAATTCTGTCTTTGGCTGACACCACAGAAATTCCCAATGGTATACAAGTCTGGCGGGTGGGAGAGCCGATTCGATCCTGGTTTTTACCCCAGTGGGCGGGTGTGAACCCTGCGGATGGGACTCCTCTCTGGGCAGATGGGGAAGGTGGAGTGACAGGCACCTGGGAAGATGCACCCGACCAAATCGTGGGAAATGCAGAACCAGACTTCATAGTGGGTCTTACTAATACCCTTACCTTTAATCGACTAAGCCTCTCTTTCTTCTTTTATGCGGTTCAAGGACACGAAGTATATGACGTAACTCGCTTCTTCATCGACAGCGATGGGGCTAATTTTGGAGAAAATCGTCCGGTGTATGCTGCTGATAGATGGAGGCAACCTGGAGATGTTGCTGAAAGGCCTCAGGCGCTTGTGGGGGGAAATAACAATGGAAATAATAATTCCACCCGTTACCTCTTTGATGGGTCCTATATCCGTTTACGCAACGTGGTTCTAGGATATGTCCTCCCTACCTCTTGGACGAAAACCCTTTCCCTAAGCAATATTCGCGTGTATGCTCAGGGGCAAAATGTCCTAACCATCACAGATTATCCAGGCTGGGATCCCGAATTAGCTGAGGCGGGGACGGAATTTTTCCGATATCCTTCCTCTCGCTCATATACTTTTGGTATTGATGTAGGATTCTAGGTTACCTTTTTATTTGCTTACAGTTTATTAATGTTGACATAGATGAAGTACAGGCTTTCTATTCTTATTGCATTATTTTTTTGGGGCTGTGAAGATCAACTAAATCTTCAACCTGAGCAGTCTCTTCCCACAGAAGAAGCTCTTTCCAATCTGAACGGGTTGGAAACGGCTGTCAGGGGGGCATATAGCGCAATGCGCTCGCTGGGCTATTACGGAAGAAATTTTTATGTAATCCCTGAAGCAGCTAGTGATAACATCATTATTTCTCTTGCAAATTCTGGTCGATTTCTCAACGAAAATCGCTACAACCTCAACGAAGCACAAACACAGGCGGGGCTTTGGAACACGGGGTATAATATCATTGCCAGGGTCAATAATGTATTGGAAAATATCGACAATGTAGACGAAAACCGTGCAGATGAAAAAAATAACCTTCGGGTTCAGGCATTTTTCATTCGGGGGCTGGTGTATTTTGACCTAGCAAGAACTTTCTGCCAACCCTGGTCCAAAGGGAATGGGTCACAGTTGGGCGTTCCCATTGTAACCCAGACGGAAATAGGAAACCCACCGAGAAATACCCTTGCCGAGGTATATGACCAGATCATCAATGACCTGACCCAATCCATCAACGCCTATGATGCTATTACCAATGATGATAATCGTTGGTCTCCTCCATTTTTTGCGTCCAAGCTAGCAGCACAGGCGCTTCTATCTCGCGTCTACCTGTATCAAGGAGACAATGCCAATGCCGAAGCTGCAGCCACAGCCGTCATTAATTCCAATATCCAGCTCGTTTCTAGAAATTCCTACGTGAGTTATTGGAATTCTGAGGTGTTGACAGATGCAGGAATCGGTCGCTTTATCGAGGATATCTTTGTACTTCGCGTCCTGAGTGTGGAAAGTTTGGGCGCTGAAGACCTGGGCCTCATCTACATGGTAGAAGGATTTGGGGATTTACGCCCTACGCAAGACATTCTGGACTTATTGCCTACCAATGACGTACGAAGGGGATTGATTCAAAATAGAAGTGGAGATGACTATATATATAAATTTCCTGGCCGTACGAATTTCCCAGGACTCACGAGTCCACGCATTTTGAGACTATCAGAAATTGTTCTTAATCGTGCAGAAGCCCGTGCAAAAAGTGGGGATGTCGTAGGAGCTACTGCAGACCTCAACTTAATCAGAACTCGAGCGGGATTACCATCCTTCAATCCTAGTGCTAGCGAAATCCTAGCAGAGGTATTACTTGAACGGAGAAAAGAATTGGCCTTTGAAGGGCATCGGTCTTATGATATATTCAGGAATGAGTTAAACCTAGAACGCATCGAGTGCAACCTCCCTAGTGGGATAAACTGTACCGTTCCTTTTACCAGCCACCTCACCGCATTTCCCATTCCACGGTCCGAACTGAATGCTAACCCAAATATGGCACAAACAGAAGGTTATTAATCTAGAAGCGAAATGCGAGAAGAGAGAAAAGGTATACCTAAATTATCCAAAAGAATTCTAGGGTTGAAGGCAAGAATGGGAAGTAGTATTTCCATAGGGATCGTATTCTGGGGAATCGTATTAGGGTCTGTCGTCTCTGCACAACCCCTTAGTACTGATCAAACCATTTTAGACATCATTGATCCCAATGCCATCAATACTTCCCTGACTTTTGATAAGCGGTACCCAAAGGTCGAAGGGAACCCCTATCTATATGCAGACTGGGTTAAAGGCGAGGTAAAGAGTCCCGCAGGAAAGGTTTGGAAAGATATGGAGCTTAACTATGACCTCTACACGCAGGAACTTCTAGCAAAATTCGATGATAAAACCGTGTTGCTTTCTCCTAAGGCGATAGGTAGTTTTTCTTGTGTAGATCCCTTAGAAGTCACCTTAAATTTTGAAAAAAACACCTCAATAGCGCCAAAAGGATACGTTCACCCTGTATATCAGGGAACCTATTCCCTTTGGAAGCAATTTTCTGTACGATTAAATACAATTGAAAATAACTCCGGAGGATATGGCCAAGGAGGAAATGCTAAAGAAGTCCAGCGGTTTGAACGCGCAGATACTTGGTATCTGCTTCGCCCAGATTCACAGAAGCCCGAGATATTTAAACCTTCTCGAAAGGAATTATTTCGCCTATTTCCCCAACGGTCGAATGAGCTCAAAAAATTCATAAAATCCTCACGTCTCAGTTTGAAAAACGATCAAGACTGGGTACAAATCATGCAATACCTTGAGGGACATTGAAAACATTGAATTGTTAATGAAGAACCACAAAAGATATACGTATATGAGACGCTATATATTTCTCTTAAGTCTTATGGGCTTTGCTGCTTTATTTGAAGCCTGTAATGACTATGACAGTACTTTTGATTTTACCCCTAAGGTGCAGTTTTCCGTTGGAGATACTGTACTGATTGAAGAGACATTGTCTCTCCCCATAGATGTACAGTTGGTAGGACCCCAAATGGACCAGCCCATCACCGTCACTTGGGAGGTGAGTGGTTCTGCGGAAGCAAATAGGGACTATAACCTTTCAACGGATAACTCCAATACCGTAACCATCGCACCAAATTCCAGTACTGCAAGCTTTACCGTCGATATTCTGAACGATGCTGCATTTGTAGACGACACAGTTGTGCTAGTGCTAACCATTGTTGGTGCAACGGGAGGAATTGGGATAGGAAATGACGGAGAAGATCGGAAACAGCTAACGGTAACTATTATCGAAGACGACTGCGCGATCGATTGGCTCGTAGGAACGTTTGACGTAACGACAACTAATACCAATCCTTCAACCTGTGAAAACACAACAAATGTCGTTACCGTTTCCCAGGTTAATGGGCGTACCTATGAATTTAGTGATATTACAGGGGGGGTGTATAGGAAGTGTTTTAACTTACTTGACAACCCAGGGCAATTGGTCTTGGAAGGCGGAGGATTACAGCTAATTGATCAACCCGATACGAATGTTCCTCCATTTACGGACGTTTTTAATGGCGAAGCAACCCTAGAAACGTGTGAACAAATTATCACATTAACTTGGTCCAATGGATTTGGAGACCGAGGCACAAGTGTATTTCGGAGGAGGAACTGATAGGAGAGTGAAGTTAAAAGGGAGAAGCTAGAGAAAAATTATTTGAATCACGTTCAAAAAGTTCTCTGGCTTCTCCCTTCTCTCGTCCCATTTTTTGAGTAAATACGTTACTCTTCTGTAGGAGGTGTAATGACACTACTACGAAGCAAAAGCGAGAGGGTGTAGCAATCTTTCAAGGCCATCAGATCATCTGCATTCAACGGTACAGAAGAAGATCTTTCCGGTCCGTCAAAACGAACGGTAACTTCGCCTTCTAAACCTTTTCCAATTGCTTCAAAGATTCCCTTATCGCGGTAATTGGTGTAGTAGTTGATCTCATAGCGCTTGTCCTTGTCCTTCTGCACTACGTGCTCAGACTCATTATTTAGGGTTACTCTGTCACTTGTCATGCGCTCTTCACCTGCTGTAACGATGATGCGGTTATGGTCTACCTTTGCATCTCCATAGTACACGCTAGCTAAGGTAAAAGAACCATTCTTGTACACATCTGCTGTGAGCGTGCGTCTCTGAGGAGATCTTCCTCCCCAACGGTTGTGCTTGTAATAGCCAGTAGCTGCGTCATAGGTGAACTTATTTTGTAATTTTTCAATGTCTTCAGGTGTAAAACTAGTACCACCTTCCGTATTTTCTTCCACAGCATCAGCCACCTCTTCTACAGCATCTTCAGCTGTATCAGAAGCTTTTTGGGCTGCTTGATCGCAGGAAATGAATCCTACAAAAGCAAATAAGATAAATAGATTAATCCAGGTTTTCATAAAAAAAAAGTTTGTGCGAGTATATATCTCGAGAGTTAATTCACTAGTAAAGGTAATAATTTTTTCCTACTGCCTTCTCTAGATGATGTGTAATTACTTCAACGGCTTTTCCCATATCCTTGTTGTTGGGAATGATTAAATCACTTTCCAATTTCATGGGTTCAACAAATTGTTGGTACATAGGAGAGACATACTTCTCATACATTTCCATAATCTGGGTTCGGTCATAGCCTCGTTCTCGTAGGTCCCTTGTAAGACGCCGCTCGAGCCTTACCTCCTCCATGGCATCCAAAAATAGGGTCAGGGAAAATAGATTGGTAAGTGGAGGGTGACATAAGGTGAATATACCTTCAACCAAAATGAGTGGCGTAGGATGAAAAGTAAGGGTTTGGGCTTCCTTGTTTGAGGCATGGAAAATGTATTCCTTCACTTGTATAGAAACTCCTGCTTGGAGTTTCACAATATCTTCCACTAAGCGATCTAAATCTACTGAATCTGGGTGGTCGTAGTTTATTACTCCCTCTTCATCCCTCAAAAATTCGCAATCCGATTCGGACTTATAGTAATTGTCTTGGGAAATTATTGAAAGCAAGTCTGGAGAAAACCGTTGGGCGAGTTGATTAAGTAGATACGTTTTCCCTGAGCCGCTTCCTCCTCCGATTCCGACAATGTATGGGGATTTAGCTGTCATCTAGGGATTGCTGATACTTTTCAAGAAGGAAACAAATTTCTCTAATGCTCTTCCCCTATGAGAAATTTTGTGCTTTTCCTCGGCAAGCATTTCTGCAAAACTTCGGCTTTCACCTTCTGGAATAAAGACCGGGTCGTACCCAAATCCTTTATCTCCCTTGGGGGCAAATGCAATTGAACCCTCCACAATGCCTTCAAAAGAATAGGCTTCTTTGCCATCAAAAAAGGAGATAACCGTTCGAAAGCGGGCTTCGCGATTGGGATTAGCTCCCAATTCCTTCAATAACTTACGAATATTGTTCTCAGCGATACACTCAGGACCCGCGTAACGCGCAGTATACACCCCAGGTGCACCTCCCAGGGCTTCTACCTCTAGGCCCGTATCATCGGCAAAACAAGGAAGCTGAGATAGCTGAAAATACGTCTTGGCTTTGAGAAGGGCATTTCCCTCCAGGCTATCCTCCGTTTCTTCTACGTCTTGATCAATTCCCTGCTCTTTTAGGCTATAGATTGAATGGACTCCGTGTAAAATTTCCCGAATTTCCTTTAACTTATGCGGATTGTTGGTTCCAAACAGGATTCCTTGCTTCATACAGGATTCATTAAAAACTTTGCTTTTTCCAAGGTATTGATTGCTTGGGTGTTTCCTTCTCCTTTCTGGGAGAGTTCTGAAATTGCAGGCAGGACAAAAATATCTTTTTCCCCGAGTTGAAGGGAACTTTTTCCAGGGCTTTCAGGCGGTCCAAAAACTACGGCTAAATCCACCGGAAGGTCTACAAGTCTTATGGCCTTTGCCGCTCCAGGAAATATACCAAAACCGATATGCGCAGTAGATATTTCAGCAGATAAAACCCAGCCTTTCAGCAATTCCGTCAATTTTTTGTTGGAAAACTCTTCTTTTGTCAAGACAAACACAATCTGTGCCTGGGGTTTCAGCTTCCAAGAAATAGCTTCTCCCTCCACAAATAGGTTACTTTGAGCCTCCTCTACAATAGAAGACTGTATGGACTTCGATTCTGTTTCCGGTAGGATAAATAAATACCTACCGTATAACTGCCGTACGTCTTTTCGATCAAATTCCATTCGCAAAAACTGTTGGGAACCCCTCATAGATAGAGGTATTTCTGTAAAAAAGCAAGGTGGTATGCTGCCAAAATCGTACTTTTACTTCCCATGTTTGGTATGCAACACATTTTTCGCAAAGAAGTTGCCAGTTATTTTGATTCACTGATTGCCTATGTAGTCTTAGGCATCTTCTTTTTATCGATAGGCTTGTTCTTTTGGGTATTTGAGTATAATATTTTAGAACCGGGCAATACTTTTGCTACGCTTGATGGGCTTTTTGTATATGGTCCCTACCTATTTCTTTTTCTGATTCCTGCATTGACCATGGGATCTTTCTCTGAAGAAGTCTCTAGAGGAACTCTAGAGTTCCTCCTTACCAAACCCCTTACAGAGTGGCAAATTATAGGAGGAAAATACCTCGCTACCGTTTTTCTCATCTTTTTTTCTTTGGCGCTTACCTTGGTCTACTACTTTACCGTATCCTGGCTGGGGAACCCCGTGGGCAACCTCGACCAAGGCGCTACCTGGGGTGGGTATTTAGGCTTGTTCTTTGTAGGCTGTATCTTCTCTGCAATTGGTATTTGGAGTTCCTCTCTCACCGATTCACAAATTGTTGCGTTTATCCTGGCAGCCTTTCTTTGCTTTTTCCTATATCAGGGACTTGAATATTTGGCGGGAATACGAGCATTAAATACACTCAATGCCTTGATCATCCATATAGGCTTAATGGAACATTACCAACAGATCAGTCAGGGGGTCCTAGATCTAAGAAATGTGGTTTATTTTTTAAGCACAATTGCCATTTTTCTCCTCCTCACGCGCTGGTCCTTAGAAAGACGCTAAATGAAACCCTTGAGAATTATCATCACGCATTAATCACCTCTATCTATGAATAGCAAGCAGCGAAAGTGGCTTACCTGGATTGGAGGAATTCTCCTCGCAAATTTTCTAATAAGTGGGGTGATCTTTCGCTGGGACCTCACAAAGGAAAAGCGATATTCGCTAACGGACTTAAGCAAGGAGACCGCACGGGACTTGACCTATCCCTTAGAGGTTACTGCCTATATGGACGGGACCTATCCTCTGGTCATCAACCGCTTCCAACAACGTGTGTATGCTACACTAGAGGAATTGGATGGATATGCTCGGGGAAGAATTTCGCTTACCTACGTAGATCCCAATGAGGACGCTTTGGCTCGTGATACCCTGCGCAAATATGGATTCACACCTATTGCAGTTCAGGTTCAGAGCTCTGCTACTACCCGCTCACAAAAAGCGATGTATCCCGTTCTACATATCCGCTATGGAGAGCGATTTCGCTGGGTGAATGTCCTTCAGAACTATTCCATTCCCCAACGCAGGGGAGATAGGGAAATTGTAAACTTTGATTTAGTCAAAGCCGAGGCAAATTTAGAATATGAGATCGTTTCTGCGATTCAAAGTCTCTTACGGGATCGCCCACCCACCCTAGCCTTTCTCACAGGGCATGGGGAGTTACCTTGGCAAGAAATAGCTCCTGATATACAGCAAGAACTCAATAGCAACTTCCTTACAGGGGAGCTTAGCCTAAAAGCCTTACAAGGTCAAGGGATTGTTCCGGAAATTGATGCAGTCCTGATTCAACAGCCTACCGAGCCCTTCAGCGAGAGAGATAAATACGAGCTAGACCAGTATCTGATGCGGGGAGGTAGCTTGTTTTGGGTATTAGACTACCAACAGGTAGACTTTGAGATGAGTAGGAAAGAAAATGCGCTGACCTTGTTGTATGAATTGAACCTCGATGACTTCTTTTTTCGGAATGGGCTAAAGCTCAATTCCGATTTAGTGCTTGACTTACAATGCCAGCAGCAGGAGTTCACTCAAGAAAGCCCTGAGGGGATACAGGTCGAGTCTCTACCCTGGGTCCTCTACCCCATTATTCGACAATTACCTGAACTTCCCTATACGCGTAATGTAGAATCTGCGCTTCTTCGATACAGTGGAAGCATCGACACCCTTCCCTCTCCTCAGCTCAAAAAACAGATTTTTCTCCAGAGTTCCCCCCAAAGCCGGAAGCTTGAAAGCACCAGTTTCCTCAATGTCCCTACCCTACTGGCTGCTCCCTCACAACCTAGGCTGTTTCGTGATGGGCCCTTTACAACTGGGGTCCTTGTAGAGGGAAATTTTCAGTCTTTATTCGCTGGGAGACCCCTTCCCACTGACTCTGTTCCCTCTTCTCTACCATTTACCTCAACAGGGACCACAGGCAAGATGGCACTTATTTCGGATGGTGAATTCCTTCTTGGAGAATCCTTTCGTGGTCAACGGCGTTTTTCCCCTCAAGACAACGGCACCCTCTTTTTCAATGTCTTAGAGTATCTCATGGGCAATGAAAGTATGGCTCAAATTCGGGCAAAGGAAGTGGTGCTTCGTCCGCTGAATACAAGTAAGATCCAACAGCATGCCCTCAGTATTCGTATAGTGAATATTTTCTTACCCATTTTGCTCCTTCTCTTAATTGGAATGGGGAGGTATGTATATAGAAGAACCCGAGCGAACAGACTACGCGTGTAAGCAGCCTCTCATGCCTAATCAGATTCATTCGACTAAATTTTTACGTAAAAAGCATTAGCGTTTGGATGTACCTATTGGAAACTTCTCTTCATAGGGGAAACCTAGAGGTATAAAAAAAGGGAAGTCACCTCCCCTGAGAAAGTGGCAATATATTCTGAAATTGTGAGGAGCCTTTTGGCCCCCCCATAAAAGTGAATCGGAAAATTAGTTAAGTGAGGAAGTTATACCTCCCATCCTTCTCGATAGGTTCTTCCTACAAACTGGTTGGCTTCTTCTAGGTTGGTTATCTTCATATTTTCTCCATCCCAAAGAAGTTTTTTACGCGCGTAGAATTCCATCTTACCTTTGCTATTCTCTTTGCGCAGCATGTAGCTACGAATGGCGAGGTTACCCATGAGAACCGTTTCAGTCATTGGGCCTGCATAATCAAAGGAAGAGGTGAGGGCCTGGTGTTCCTCACTACCAAAGCCTGCCTTGCAGGCATCTACCCACTTGCGCTGGTGGCCATATTCCGGCTCGTCATTTTTCTCCACTTCAGGACCAAATTCTGTAGTACCATCGTTTAGGTACAATTTAGGCATGAGGGGGGAACTGTCATTGATATTGGTTGAAATGATCCCTTTTTCTCCTATGATCAAGACCCCATTAGAGCTATTTTTACCTCCTATATCACTGTTTGCGGGAATAAACTCCGGATGTGCTGGGCGAATTCCGCCATCACTCCAGGTCATTTCTATAGGAGATTTAGATTTCTCGGTAGCGTCGAAGTGTAGGGTAATAAAGGAAGAAGGTGGACAGCCTTCTGGATGGTAATCGGCATTCCACATTTGTGTATAAACGGATCCTACGCTACACTCTGCATCCGTTGGGTATTTGAGTCCCAAAGTCCTGAAGGGAATATCTATCAGGTGGCAGCCGACATCCCCAAGTGCCCCAGTTCCGTAATCCCACCATCCTCTCCAATTGAAGGGATGTAATTTAGGAGTATAGGGTCTTAGGGGGGCAGGGCCCAGCCATAGATCCCAGTACAGGTCTTTGGGCTTGAGGCTCCCATCAGGTTCAGGCATGGCAAAACCTTGTGGCCAAACGGGCCGATTGGTCCACACCTGGACCTTGGAAATTTCCCCTAGTGCACCAGAATCCACCCATTTCTGAACCATTCCTAGTAAGGGATTGGATCCACCCTGGTTACCCATTTGGGAAACAATCTTATTTTCCCTTGCCATCTGGGTGAGCATGCGGGCTTCGCGGATATTATGCGTCATAGGTTTTTGGACGTACACGTGGATCCCTCTTTCCATGGCAAAGGCTGCAGCAGGTCCATGAACATGATCCGGAGTAGAGATGGTTACAGCATCTATATCTTTTTCCTGCTCTAACATGACCCGGTAATCATTGTACAATTTAGCCTTGGGGAAGGCTTCAACAGAACGCTTGGCAGATCCAGAAAAATCCACATCGCATAAGGCTGTTACCTTTTCTCGGCCCTTGACGGATGCATTGCGGATATCACTAGATCCTTTACCTCCAGCGCCTATGGCGGCCAGAACCAGTTGATCGCTGGGAGCGGTGTAGCCTACTCCCCCCAATACATGTCGGGGAACGATAAATATAGAGGAAGCCATGGCTCCTTTTTTCACAAAGGACCTGCGGGTAGTGGTTTGGGTAGGTTTATTTTCTTTCATTGGTGTAGTAGAGTTACTTCATTGGATCAGCCGCTAGTTCGAGCGATTATCTGACCAAGCGTTTGAGTTTGGTAAAAAAATGCAGAATGGCTGAGGGCCATCCTTACTACCTTTACAAGATAATTCAATATACATTTTTCTTTGTAAAAATGGAGTAATTACCTGATTCCAGGTCCACACCCAAGTGAATGGGCAAACCTGCTCATAGGCATCGTCGATAACAGATATTCATCCTACAAGTGTATAGCTTCGTACCCATTGATCATACGCTTCCTATCAGGATTCCAACGGTAATTGCCCAACACCCCGCTGTTCCTGATCACTCGATGGCAGGGAATGAGATAGGCAATGGGATTCTTTCCAATCGCTGTTCCTACAGCGCGTACAGCTTTAGGTTTATGTATGATCTGGGCAATATCTTGGTAGGATAAAAATTGTGCGGCAGGAATCTGTAGCAGCCCTTTCCATACTTGTATTTGAAAAGGAGTGCCCTTCAAGGCAAGTTGGATCTTCTGTGTGGGAACTTCCCAATCTTGGAAATACTTTTGTACCAAGTGGCCATTTGTCCCTAAGCCTCGCTGAAGGGTAGCATAGGGAAACTCCTCTTTTATCAAGGATTCCTCTTCAGAAAAATTCGTAAAAAAGGACAGCATATTTATCCCTTTGGGAGTTTCGGAAAGTACCGCAGGACCGAAGGGAGTATGTATTTGTTCGAAATAGATTGTCAATCCCTTCCCTTGGTTTTTGAACTCTCCAGGAGTACAGGCCTCTATTTTCACAAATAGATCATGAAGCCGTCCTGTTCCTGAAAGACCCGCCTGAAGGGCCGCATCGAGTGTAGATTGTCCCTCCCTCAATGCCTGCTTGGACCGTTCAATGGTAAGAAACTGTAAAAATTCTTTGGGACTCACTCCTGCCCACTGTTTGAACAGTCGCTGAAAATGGTATTTGCTCATGTGTACATAGGACGCAACTTCCTCGAGGGAAGGCTGTTCGTATTGATTTGCCATGAGAAATTGAATGGCCTGCTCAATTGTCTTATAAGTGGAATGCTGCTCCATACGCACAAAATGGAGAGATTATTTTTAATGCACAATCCGATTCTTGCGGAACCTGTCCTAATATATACTAAAATGGAGCCCAAGTATTGACCTGCCTTATTCTTGGCAAAGTAGGTATGATGTTTAGAAGCTTTACTAAGCTGCCTAAGTTCTCCAGCAAGCGTATCCAAATTATCATCAGCCAAAGCTACCTTGCCCTATCTAACCAAGCCTCAAAATTAGAATCCCTATGGGAAGGTAAAAATACTTCCATATGACGAGTACTGTTCAAAAAAAATACAAAATACGCCTTGAATAGAGTAAATTTTATCCAAAATGTTCCTATTTCCTTTCGCATAGCTATAGAAAAATTTTACCCATTCTTCTATTACCCAAAATTGAATTTTACCTTCGGCGCATCCTCCTCGTTTGTTTGGAAGAATTTTACTAGCTAATCCTTACTTCCCTCATAATGAGATAGATAAATCCTCATTAGATAGATGTAAATTCTGATATTTTAGCTATTCCGTACCCTATAATTTGGACTTCCTTTCTTTGGAACCATTTCTCTTCTGTCCTTTTCTTACGCATGAGGGCATTCACTTACATATATTCAATTTACATATTTTTCTTTCGTTAATATTTCAAACGAATAGAATTTAAAATAAATGGATCGCATCCGAGCCCTAAAACAGAAAATGTCGAAGACAGAGTTTCGCCATTTTAAGACCTATATGAAGGCTTTTCTACCCCGAAGCTATAAACGTGGTATGAAAATGCTAGAACTAATCGAGGCGAAGCCCAATATGAGCCAGCAAGAACTCATTGAGCAACTGTATGGAGATACTCAGAACAAGTCTTTCTTCCATTTGAAGAATCAAGTGGAAGAGAAGATGTTGGAATCTCTTTGTATCAGTGCACATCAGTCTACGCGAAATACTGGCAGAGGGGATTTTCCAGGCATAGCCAATATCGGTCTACACTTCAACCTCATAACTGCCATATTACTCCGAAAGAAGGGTCTAAGAGAACACTCGGAATCTATGCTAGCGGGATGCATAGACACAGCAGAAGAGTTAGGTTTACCTGAGGTGAAACTACTTGCCTTGGTCCATGCACGCAGTATTTCGGTCTCTCCTGAAACCGTGAGAACTACCTACAAGGAAGATATCAACCATACCTTCCAGCAGCTTCAATCAGATATTATAGGGATCGGATATCTCGATGAGATTCGTGTATCCTTACCCCAACCGGCTAACTCTGAGATGATTGCTCAGCTCGAGCAGTACACACAGAGTTTACAACTACAGTTGGAACAAGCCTATAGTCCAAGGGCTCACTACTATCATTTACTGCTTCAATTAATTTTAATGGAAGCAAGACAAGAGCCTCTGGCTCATTGTAAGCAGATTCTCAAGGAAATGATCGAGGTATTGGAAAATCATTCAGGGTTAAAATCTCCTAATAGATGGGGTGTTCCATACGTGCGACTAGCTGAACTAGAAAATCGATCTAGCCACTACGAAGCTGCCTATGAAGCTGCAAGTCAAGCGTTGAAGATCCTACCTGCAAAGAAGACCAACCATTTGGTAGCAGGAATAAATAAACTTTATGCCTGCATCTACACAGGTAGGCTATCAGAAGCAGAAGAGGTATATACAGATCTTCAATGGGTACATACCTTCCGGCCAGATGATATTCATAGTGGATGGCTCTATTACCTACATGCATATTTGGCCTTTTTGAATGGAGCGTCTCGCTTAGCGCTAAAACGCCATATCTGCGCGGCTTCCTTGTATGAACATAAATTAGATTGGAATCCGGTGTTGAGAATCTTCGAAATTCAACTGTACATTGACGCTGAAAAATGCGATTTAGCCGAATCTCGCTTAGAAGCTCTAAGGAAACACCGTGAAAGATATGGCCTCTCTCCCAGAATCGAGGAAATTTTCAAATGCCTTACCCAGTTGAGTAGAGATGCATTTTTGTTTTCAGCAAGAGACTGGGAAGAAGATATCCATGTTCAAGCACTCATTAAAAACTATCCATGGAACCCATTGGGACAGGAAGTCCTGCCTTTTGAGCAATGGCTCCTTTCTCATACCCTTGACGTATCTCCCTATACAAACTGGCTACACTTCCTAAATGCTAGAGAAATAGTTGAATCTCCTTCCTGAGGGTATACGTTGACATGAAAGCGATTGGGATACTCACGCATTTCGATCAAGCAGATAAACTTCGAACACAGGAAGAATTTCTTGGGAGAAACCATTTCTTCCAAGAAATTCCCTTAATTTTGTTCCATGTATGAGCTTTTGGGATTTATGTTATGGCAATCAAAATCTAGGCTAAATAAAAAATAGATATTCGTGAGTACCTCAAGGCAAAAATCAATAAACCCATCGAGTAAGACTCCCGTTGTCATCCTTAATGGGTTTCTTGGTTCGGGGAAAACAACTCTTTTTAGAAACCTTCTTGCCCAGTCTAGAAAGAAAAATTTACCGGTATGTGCGGTAGTAAATGACATGAGCGAACTCGATGTAGATGGTGAGTTGATCGCTAAAACAGAGATCGTTGAAAACAATAGTCATATCTTCCAATCTATTCACTCATGTGTTCTAAGTAGCAAAAAAGGCATTGAAAAACTTGGACAGGCACTCCAGAAGCTATTATCTACCCAACAGCCAGATTTGATAATTATCGAAACATCGGGAAGTTGCCATCCATTGCCCTTAATTGAATTTTTCAAGTCCCAGTCTCACCTCAAACTTACGGGGGTGTTAGCTCTTGTAGACAGTTTAATGCTTGCACATGACTACGATTATGGAAAACAGCTTATTCCACTGATGCAACACAATTTGGGGAATCAAAAGCGAGACATGGTAAATTTGCTAGTGGAACAAATTATGTTTTGTAGTCACCTAATTTTGACCAAGGCAGACCGAATTACCAAGGAGAAGCTCATCGATATAGCCAAATCTATTCAACCGATTAATCCCTACGTATCTATTCGTTCCGTCTTGTACGGAAAACTATCCATTGATACCGTGCTATCCTTGCCGGATTATAATTTTCACAGGGTGGCACCGCTAATGAATGAGTTGGGTCCTGTACTAGCATCTGAGTCTTATGGTGATCGTCCATATAACATGGCTACAAGAGTAATTAAGGATGACCGCCCTTTTCATCCACAGCGATTATGGGAAGTATGCCATCAATACCTTGATCAAAGAATTTATCGGAGTAAAGGATTTTTTTGGCTCTCAAGCCGAGATAAAATATCACTTCTTTGGAACCAGGCTGCTGGAAGTATCAATTTAGAATTAATCGGCTATTGGCTTTCAGGAATTATTGAAGAAGAGGATAATGGTCTTCTTCAAATTGAAATAGATCAAATTAAGGAGCGATTAGCAAGAGAGACTGGGCGGTTTGGCGATCGCCACTGTCACCTTACTGTCATCGGAGATAAAACGCAAGTTGATCGGTTTACCGAGGCACTTACGTCTTGCTTTCTAACTGAAGGCGAAATAAAACATTGGCAACTTGGCGGGGAATTCCCTGACCCCTGGCCTAAAAACATCGTTAAAATAGCAGGTTAAGGAGTAGAGTAGGAAACAAACGGATCGTCAGATACATAGCCGTATTTCCAACCCAACAGTCACGTTACTTTAGTTCTTCCGAAGCTTCCTGAATTGCCTGGGCAAAGGTAGGACGGATCTTTTCCATCAAAAGGTCTACGTAGGCCATTTCCATTTTATCGAATTTCCCACCTTGAAAGTCTTTTCCTTTGATAGGAGTTGTAGCGACAACGACCTTATTTACCTGTTTGACCTTTTCTGCCTGTTGATTTCTGAAAATGGCGACTACCTCTACTTCTGGTTTGAAAGCCCCTGAGAGGGCTAATTTAGGAGACAATCCGCCCGCTACGGAAAGATTAACCTTCAAAGACACAAAATAATCTGCTACTTCTTGAGAGTTGATCTTTTTGATTTTCTTTTTTGGGAAAAGTACAAAAGGATAGCCTTTATCGTTAAAGTCGACATAGTTTCTGGCAGTTTCTAACGCCATGAGTTGGATTCCTGCGTGGGAGGAAATTTCCTGAGAAAGTTTTTCATAACATTCATCCATAAATTCTTGCTCAAATTGCTTCATAAAGCGCTGCGCTTGTTCTTTCTCTCGTTTGGTAACGGGAACATATGGATCGAGTTTATTGAGAAACTCAGCACTGATGATCACGGAATAGTCTATGGGTAGGTACCGAGATCCCTGGACGTTTTGGGCGTAGGAGGTATAGTACCCTCCTGATAGTATGAGCAGGAATGCGCTGAAGGCCAGAAGTTTATTCACCATTTGCATTAACTTTTGGTCAAACTTAGGCAATCCTACATGCTTTTGGGGCAGTCATTTATAACTGCAGGGAATAGCTTTGTAACTGCTTCAATTGGTAGCTACAATCGTTTGAGGGCTCCCAATAATTGATCTTTCCTACGTGTAGCTACGGGTAACTCCGTCCCATCACTTAAAATCAAGAAACCCCCATTTTTCTTATCATAATACTTTATGCGTTGCAAATTGACCAAGTAGGAATGGTGGCATTTAAGGAAGTCGTGGTTTTTAAACAATTTTTCCTGGGCTTTTAGGTTCATCGAAACCAATATAGCAGGCTGGTCAATGAGAAAAATCCGAGAGTAACTTCCCTCTGCTTTTATGTAGGCAATATTTTCCACTTCCAGCACATAATTTCGCTCAAGGTCTTTCACAACCACTTTCTCAGGTTTGTTGGGGTAAGCATTCAAATTATCCAACAAGGTCTGCAACTGCTGTTGAATATGCTCCGCTTGTCGTGTCTTTTGAACTTTCTGAACGGCCTCTTGGAGTAAATCAGGAGCAATCGGCTTAAGCAAATAGTCTATTGCACTAAAGCGGAAAGCTTGTACAGCATAATGAAAATGTGCTGTTACGAAGATCAAATAAAAATCTATCGAAGCCAAAGAAGATAGTAAGTCCATGCCTGTCCCATCTTCTAATTCTACATCCAACATTACCAAATCAGGCAGATGGGTCAAAATGGCCTCTCTACCGGTGTAAACGCTATCTGCCTCAGCGATAATTTCTACTTTGGGACAAAATCTCTCCAACATCTGCCGAAGATTTTCCCTGACTGGCCTTTCGTCATCTATAATAATGGTTCTCATACGGGAGAAACTTGAGGAAAGTTCAAGGTTACCTTTGTCCCTACAGAGGGGTCACTTATTCGATAAGAAAAGGATTTGCCATGCAAAATATTTAAAAGTTGCATCCTTTCTTGGGTAATTTGGCTTGCAAGTGACTTATGCGTTGCGGTCTCTTTTTGGGACTCTTTTCTCCCTATTCCATTATCCTCGATTACGAGCTGTAGGTGTCCTTCCTCTTTTTGAAAAGAGACTTTTATCTCCCCTTCCTCCATCTGATGAATTTTGCCATGCACAATCGCGTTTTCTACAAAAGGTTGGGCAACCATTGGAGGCACTTGAAGCCCATCGGGTTCTAAGTCTGGATCTACCTCAATTGCAAACGAAAATTTATGGTCGAAACGCAGCTGTTGCAGGTGCAGATAGTTTTCCAGTAACTCAATTTCCTCCTCCAAGGTGATAAAGGGTTCCCTGCTATGTTCTAGTACTTGCCTCATAAGCATCGCCAGCTTGGAAAGATAGAAAATAGCCTTATCCAGGTTTTGGTTGTCAAATAGAAAAGTCTGTATAGAGGCCAATGAATTGAATAAAAAGTGCGGATTCATTTGAGCGCGTAGAAGTCTCTGTTCCATTTCATGTACCTTTTGTTGCTGCCTGAGCATTCGCTGCCGATATAATACGATCCCTAGTAGAATAGCTACAAGGGCACCTATTCCTATGGTCCATATGAGGGTATTCTTCTGCTTAATTTCCAATACCTGGATTTGGTTGGTCTGCGCTAGGACTTGTAATTTTCTTTCTTTCCGTTCTACTTCATACAAATTCTGTATGGCGGTAATTCTTTTTTCCTTTTCTGCGTCAACCACACTGTCGGTAAGTGATTTAAACATTTTGTAATGGTATAGCGCCTTGCGGTTTGCTCCTTGTTTTTCGTACACATCCGAAAGGAGTTCGTGTAAGGATATCTGATTGGGGTAAAGCTTATACTTTTCTGCTGCCTGCAAAGCGTCCCTGGCAACTGCTATTGCTTGGGGATAGTTCCCCAAAGAATCATAGCTAACGGCTGAAGAGAACATACTCGGTACGAGAAGTTGTTCATTGCCCATGGCTCCTGCCACTTGCATAGCTGAATCTGCATAGGCCAGGGCCAACTCATACTGATCAGATTTATTTCCCAGCATAGCAAGCTGAATGGCGGCAGAATTCTTTCCGTATTGATAGTTGTTCTGCTTACTTAACACCCAAGCTTTTTGGGCGAAATACCAAGCAGAATCGAGCTTTTGGGTACGAACATATGGCGGAATAATATTGGCATAGACCAGAATTTTATTGCCCAAAGAGGAGGAGTCATTGGTGTAGGTCAGTCCCTGCTTGAAGTAGGAAATGGCTTCCTCGTATCGCGTAAGGCGGGAAAGGATGATTCCTGCATTAATATAGGCTCCTCCTATTACCTCAAATGTATGACCCTGATCTGAAAAAGAGATTACTTCCAAAAATTTTTCTAAAGCCTCCTCCAATTCTCCTGCGTATAAAAAGTTATTTCCCCAGGCGTTCAAAATAATAGCCTGGATGTTTAAGTCCCCTATTTTCTCTCCATATGCATATGCTTTTTTAAACCAAGACTGGGCTTCTCCATAGTTTTGCTGGTATAGAGCGGCAACACCTAATAGGTGCTGTCCCCTGGCAATATCCAGTCCCTGATTCAGTTTTCTCGCACCTTCAAGCAACTTCGTAGCATAGACTTGTAAGGAATCAGGAGACCCTTGCTGGTACATATATCCCAGTGCAATGTCACGGTGTAGACGAATTTGCGTGGTATCCTTCGCATCCGGGACGAGTGATTTGAGGCTATCTATATCGATTCGAAAATACTGTGCAGGACTAGCAAGGGGAGATATGCAGCATAGGAAGCAAAAAACTCTTCGAAGAATACATCCCATAAAACTGAAAAATCGTACAATACATGTTGAAACTTATATACTAACTATCATTTTTCCCTTTTTATTGAGTCCATCCCCAATTTTCCTTATACCTATGCGCTTATATCTTTACTTATTTTTTAGCGTGCTAGTATCTGCCTGCCAACCTGAACAATCCTCAGCTCAGGTTCCTCAAGCTCCTGTCATAGAGAAGCAAGGAAAAACCATTTATACGCGGTTTTCTCCTCCAGAAGGGTATGAACGCTCCCCTATTGATTCGCTTTCTTTTGGATATTATCTGAGAAATTTCCCTTTATTTCCTCCCGATCATTCCGTGCACTTATTTGATGGAAGCCTAAAATATGCACAAAACCTCCATGCGGCTGTACTAAAGATAGATGTCGGAAGTCGAGATTTGCAGCAATGTGCAGATGCTATCATGCGTTTATGGGCAGAATACAACTACGAGCAAAAGCAGTTTGAATCTATACAATTTCACTTTGTAAGTGGTTTCTTGGCTGACTACCCTACCTGGCGGTCAGGGAATGCGATATCTGTCAGAGGGAATAGGGTCAACTGGGTTCCTTCTACTCGTTCTGATGGTTCTTACCAGTCATTTCGGAAGTACCTCAATATGGTATTTTCTTATGCAGGAACGCTTTCCTTTGCAAAGGAATTAACTCCGAAGTCCTTACATTCCTTGGAAATTGGGGATGTTTTCATCCAGGGCGGCTCGCCAGGCCACGCTGTATTGGTAGTAGATGTTGCCATACATCCACAAACAGGGGATAAGGCTTTTCTATTGGCGCAAAGTTATATGCCTGCCCAGGAGATCCACATTCTCAAAAATCCTACGAATAGTCAAATGAGTCCTTGGTATAGCCTTTCGGATATAAGAGATCAATTGAGAACCCCTGAATGGACTTTTTACGCAACAGATCTAAAGGAAATTGATTTACAATAGCGATTCAATGAGGGGCAATTTTTCCGTATTTTGTTACAGCTGTGCCGTAGTCAATGATGGGTACTCTAAGTAAATCATCTCCCATACTCTTTGATTCAAGCATATCCAGGTAGTGAATATTGTAAGCTCTCCCCCCTAGATTTAGCATAACTACATCAAAAGTAAAACAGGAATTGGTATTGGCAATGAACCAATGGACGTTGTCTTTCTCATCCGAAATAGACGAAGCCTGACCCGGTGCCATGGTTTCATCTAAGGTGGGTTGGACAACCATATAATCTGTTTCGCTTACCACGCGGTCGAAGTTTCTGACGTGTAATTCGCCTTTGAGAACCAGATGAGCCGAGGCTAAATTACTATGTCCGTGGGGGTTGATAGATGTGCTTTTCCGCATACCCGTCAACTTTTTGATAAAGTTGGTTTTCTTGGGAAGTCCTGTAAGTCGAGGGAACTCTACTTTACGCGTTTTTACCCCAGAAAAGGGCAAAGCCATGGACATTTGTAGGTTCTTGAAATCAATAAAATTCGATAACTCGTCCAAATTGATAACTTGAAACAAGGCCTCTACCTGCTGCTGCCATTCGGCCATTGTGATCGAATCTACTTTCAGGTCTTTGCAATACTCATTCAAACGTATGGACCAATGGTCCACTATGGGACTGACCGAACGAGCGAGTGCCCGGGTGGCAAGGAGGGAATCAAGCAGGGCGTAACTGACAATTCCCGAGAATATCTCTTTACTAAATTTTCTACGGGAAATATCAGTTTTCGACTTTTTTTGCATGAATCGATGGTATACTAAGGGTGCTTAATGGCACAAAGTTACGGGTATTCTTGGTTTAACAAATTCCAAATAGAATTTATTTTTATTCATTCATAACATTCCTCGTATATCACTGATTAGAAGTCCGTTTTACCGAATTATCGTAGTGAAGTTTTTCCAGGTCCCACTCAATTACCAGTCCACGCCCAATTCCTTCTGCCACCTTCTTCCCATACAATCTTTCACACAGGTATAAGGCGGGCTCAAATGATCTTGCCCCTCCAGCTCCAGTTATGTATTTCCCATCATGGACAAATATTACCTCTTCATAGACCGTAAGCTGGGGAAACATTTGCTTATAAGCAGGTATATCGCTTGGGAAGGTTGTAGAGGCAGCGTTATCTAATAGTCCAGCCTTTGCTAATACAAACGCTCCATCGCAGAGAGACATAACATACTTTGCTTGCATCCCTATTTCTCTCACAAATGCCAACATTTCTTCATCCTCCAAGTCTGAATCCAAGTGGTGCTCAGCACTTGGGACGACTAAGATATCTATGGGAGGAAAGGTATCGACATAGCTGTAATCAGGCTGAATGACGAGCCCTTCAAAGCTTCTTACACGTTCTAAATTTTTTGCAATCGTAAAAACGCGCATCCCTGGATCAGTATGAAATATGGTATGTTGGAAAACATCCATGGGAGCCGTTAGCTCTGTATTATATACCCCATTCATGATGAGAAAAGCTACATTCCATTCGCGTGTAGGTTCCGTTAAGGGCGGATACATCGTTTTGTCAGAGCTACACCCAGTAGATAAACATATAGAAAAACTTGCGAACAAGATGCATAAATTTTTGGCACTCATATAAAGCATTTGTAAAGGGTTTTTTGGAGGTACTATCTCTCCTTCGCGATAGATAATGGATACTGGAAACATCGAAGGAAAAGACATTTCCTCCCTAACCTACGAATAAATCTGATTTTCCCTTCAATTCTCGTATATTAAGGTTCTAATCCAACGCTACTTCATGAAAAACCATTTACGAATGGCCCTGATCTATTGTATGGGCCAATGTCTTTTTGCCTGTAGGCAATCTCCCTCTCAAGAAATTCTCACCTATAGTACCTCTGCCCTCCAAAAGCCTGTAGAAATTCTAGTAGACCGTTGGGGAGTTCCCCACATATATGCAGAGAATGAACACGATTTATTTTTCTCACAAGGCTATTATGCCGCTAAAGATCGCCTGTTTCAGTTTGAAATTTGGCGTCGTCAAGCGACAGGTACGGTCGCAGAGATACTGGGTCCTCGAGAACTCAAGCGCGACATAGGCACTCGTCTCTTCCAATTTCGCGGAGATATGGAGGAAGAAATGAAGCATTACCACCCCAATGGAGTAGAGATTATTAGTGCGTATGTAGAGGGGGTAAATGCATACATTCAGGAGTCTATGAAGACTCCCGAAGATCTTCCGCTAGAATTTCAGCTCCTGGGAATCCAACCACAACCCTGGACTCCGGAAATTGTCATCTCCCGTCACCAGGGTCTGCTGGGAAATATCCAGCAAGAACTCGATGTAGGTCGGGCAGTTGCTATCTTAGGAGCGGACAAGGTCAAACAACTGCTATGGTTTCATCCTGGCGATCCCGCCTTACAACTGGATTCTCCCATATACCAACCTCTCTTATTTGAAGACATTCTCGAACTTTACAACGCCTATCGAAAACCTATCCGCTTTCAGCCAGAAGATTTAGTAGATCCCCGTATGCAAAGTGCTCCACTCGCCGAGCTAGGTGTGGAACCCTCTGTGGATTTTTTAAATGGAGAGGTTCTTCACGATGACCGGACCGCTATAGGTTCCAATAATTGGCTTATTTCAGGTGAAAAGACAAAAAATGGTCATCCCATCATGGCCAATGACCCTCACAGGACCCTAGCTGCGCCTTCCTTGCGTTATATTTCTCATCTATCCGCCCCCGGATGGAACGTAATTGGCGGTGGAGAGCCTGAAATTCCTGGGATCTCTATTGGACATAATGAGGTGGGGGCTTGGGGCTTGACTGTCTTTCGAACAGATGCAGAAGACTTATACGTGTATCAACTGCATCCGCAGGATCCCAACAAATACAAGTACAAAGGCAAATGGGAAAAAATGACCCTCATACGCGATACCATCGCTGTGAAAGGAGGGGAAATGCAGTATGTTACCCATAAATACACCCGTCATGGTCCGGTGGTATATGAAGATCCTGACCTTCAAGCTGCTTGTGCGGTGCGCTGTGGGTGGTTGGAGATTGGAGGGTCTCCCTATCTGGCGAGCTTACGGATGGATCAGGCAACGGATTTTGAGTCCTTCCGCGAGGCGTGTAACTACAGTCATATTCCAGGGGAAAACATGATCTGGGCAGACACCACAGGTAAGTTGGGGTGGCAAGCTGTGGGGATCGCCCCGATCAGAAATAACTTTAGCGGAATGGTTCCTGTTCCTGGGGATGGAAGGTATGAGTGGGAGGGATACCTGGAAATCAAGGAGCGGCCTCATTTGGAAGATATGCCCGAAGGATTCTTTTCCACTGCGAACCAACATGTCACCCCTTCCGATTATCCCCACACCAATGCTTTAGGCTTCAGTTGGTCTGATCCCTTTCGGGGGGATCGACTCAAAGAGGTTCTTTCCTCCAGGGAAAATTGGAACCTGAAAGCAAGTGCAGCCCTACAAACAGATTACTACGCTATCCCAGCTCGGATTCTCATTCCCATGATCCAGGATGTAGAACTTGAAGGAGAGTTAGAAGGAAAAGCCTATGAATTACTCCAAACCTGGGACTATGTATTAGATCGAGATGATAAGGCAGCTGCCCTGTATGTTGGCTTTGAAAAGGCTCTCAATACCCATATTTCTGATAAATTAATCCCTAAAGAAGCTCGTGCCTATATTCCCTACCTACAGCTTAGTCGTGTGATTGAGTGCCTTCAAGATCCCGACGCTTTTGAATTTCCGGGGGGTGAAGCGGGCATTCAGGAGGTCCTTCAGAAAAGCTTTTCAGCTGCTGTTGCGGAAACAGAGCAACGACTGGGAGATAATATAGATAACTGGGTGTATGGACAACTTGACTACAAACATGTTGTAATCAAACACCCTTTGACCTTGGCTGTAAATGATTCTTTGAAGAAACTGCTAGATGTGGGGCCTGCTCCTAGGGGGGGCTATGGTCAGACTGTAGGGAATACTTCATACAATGACAACCAGACCCATGGGGCAACCTTCCGCGTCCATATAGATGTAGGCGATTGGGATGCTTCTCTTGCGGCCAACTCTCCGGGCCAAGGAGGAGATCCTAATGGTTCCCATTATCGAGACTTATTTGATATGTGGGTACAGGACCAATACTTCCCCTTGGTTTACTCACGATCGGCCGTAGAGCGATGGACCGTTAGGCGGATTAAGTTGGTGCCTAACTAATACTATTACTTGAGGTACGAGTAATATTTTTCTGGCTCAAATCTCTTGAAACCGTATCTCCAAGAACAATAGCCCGACGATTAGGAGCTATTCCTTTAAGAATAATTTTTTGATTTGACGGATGCATTTCATGAAAACACCCTTTAAAAATTAAACAAGAGATAAGACTGAAATATTGGCTTAATTTTACAAATTGAGACTCTACTTTCTTAGAAGGGTCGTCTGCAAACTTTGGGAAATAATTTAGAGCAGAGGTCTGCTCCATTTGCCGTAAGTTTGAAGTATGCACCATTTTACTTAAATAGGAATAGTGGTTAACATACATCTCATCTAATAGTTCACCCACTAATAAATTACTCATATAAGCCAATTTAGCTCTATTTTTTAGCCTAAATCCATATTCTGTGATTGCAGTATTATCTGAGGTAGCAATAATGAATTTCCAAAAATTCTCTAGAGAACTCCTTAAAAGCATTCCAGCTCCTTTATACGTACCTTGGATATTACAGAAAAAAGCATGGCCTAAGTCTGAGCATACTTCCTTGAGGAATTTGATAGAATCCCTGCTTGGCTTATCTGAAAGCCCATTATAATCTGATAGCATTTCTAACTCTGCAGTACAAGTAATTAAGCCAAAATAGACGCGGTGTAATCTCTTCACAGAGCTGACAAGATTACCATTCTGCAATACAGTTTCAAGTTCATAACCATCTAAAAAATCAAGCAAGGCATTTAGATCTTTTGCTGATAGCTCATTCATCATTAGGTAAATGATATTTTCTAATTGTATTTCCCCAATTAGGCTGTTTTTTCAATTGTCGAATTGATTTCTTTTTCGGTTTAGGTTTTAGAACATTTGTTTTTCCTTCAATAGATTTCATCATAGATAGTTTCTCAACGGCACCCCGAAGATCCGCTAATGGAGCATCAAATGCATCAAAAACTACTCTAAATAATCCACCATTTACTAAAGTAGAAACTGTAAATTTGGATAGGTTATTTTCAATTGCAAACTTTGCAAGTTCAGTTTTAGTTTTGAAAAGCTTTCTTTCTGTAAGTTGGAAATATAATTTTTCCATTAATTCGCCTCTTCCAGTATTGATTGGCAAAGGTTTTAACGCAGACTCTAGTATTTCTTTAGAATCGGAAATTATTGAGATTGCATCAATTAGTTTGTTTCTGACGTTTTCTTTCATTTTCCTTTACTCTATATATTAGTTCATCGCAAATTTCCCTAAGGGCATTCTTCGAATCATTATCATTAACATCAATAATATGTTTATTCAATTGTTGATTTCTAGCAATCTTAGTTCGAGTGGGAATTCTGTGAATAAAAAATAGATTCGACCACCTTGAATCTTTCTCATATGATGAAAGCGTCTCCTTAGATAAAGAAGATCTCTTGTCGTACATATTTACAACCATTCCGATACATTTTATTGGCAAGTTATATTTCTCTCTATAATTATGAATTACAATTTCTAATAAGTCCAATCCAAAAACTGAAAGAGGTTCAGGTTTAATTGGAACTAAATAATAATCAGAAGCTATTAAAGCACTTTTCATCCAAACAGATGGAGTCGGAGGAGTATCTATTATTACATAATCATATTTATTTGTTTTCCGGAGTTCATCCACATAATCTCTCAGTCTAAATTCTAGGCCATCTCCTGGTCTTAATTCTACCTCATATAAATAAAGATTAGTTGGCAAAGCATGCCACTTTTTCGTTATCTCCTGAGGTTTAATTTCTTCAAGGGGCCTATTCTTTAGGGTTTTGGCTCCAGATACAGAATTGACCACGATCCTTGGATTCCGATCAAAAATATTTATCGTTGTATCAACAAGTTCGGAGTCCATGAAATCTGAGAATTTCTCTACGGGGAATATACATTGAGTCGCACTAAATTGGGGGTCAATATTTAACGTTAAAACCTTTTTATTGTATTCTCTACTCAAACAGTCGCTTACATTCACCGCCATTGTTGTTTTACCAACACCGCCCTTCATGTTTACAAAACTTATAACCTTCATAGCTGTCTAATTCTTAATTAACTTATTGGCAAACTACAAATTCCCCAAGTAAAAAGAAATGTTTTTTAAAAAATTAATTTTTTGTAAAAATCCCACATCAAAATAAAATCCAACTCCTATCCTATTTAGAATTATATGAAAATGATCCTTACTCGAATTAAATTCTTATCTGGTAACTTTTATTCTTTTTCAAATTTGTAAAGATCCATTTTGGGGTGTATACTAATTTAGTAAGCGCATCTATTAATTACTTTTACGAATCCTTCCATAATTATTATTTCCCCATGAAAGAAATCAAAAACTATGCAGTCCAGATGTACGGAGGACCTGCAGGCAGTGAAAAAGGCGTAAGAGCTAAAATATTTTTGTTTGATAGTACAAATGTAACAGCTGGAATCCTTTCTTTTTATGACCCAGGGCACACAATACCCAAAGATAAAAGAGTAGGCGTTTCCATTCGGATGGCGATGTATGCCACTGAGCTACATGGGATGGTAGATATATTGAGAAATGAGGCTCCCATCTATTTACTTTGGCAGGAATCTGAGAAAAGGGGAATACTTTCAACGAGTCAAGAACCTGTAGGTGAGGGAGAACTTTGAATGCCGATTGCAAGAGTTGTTCCCATTTAACCAACAAATCGTATGCTTCCCTACTCCTAATTTTTGTAGGCCATCTT
>JBCCTX010000036.1:0-35351 GCA_039197765.1 Bacteroidota bacterium | reverse complement strand
GGCAAACCTCTTATACTGCTGCCTTTCCATCGGCTTTGCCATCTACCACTTCCATCAACTAACCCGGCTCGGATGGGTTTATTTCTTAGGAGAATTGGCTATTGTAGCTGCTTTGGCCATGTTGGAGTTGAAAGTAGCCCGAGAAGGGCGTTTTAGGTTGTAAAAGTATGTTTAATGAGGAATAACTAGTTAGATACAATTCTTGCATCATTAGATTTTATCATCCCTAATTGGGAGCAGGAATTACAGTATTTAATAAGGGATATACCGGACTTTTCAAGTTCTGATAGTGGCTGTAGTTGCAGATGATCATCTGCGGTGTACTTATACACCTAAGACCGGAAAAAATGAGTATTTTTTACTTTTAGGTGTATCGATACCATGTACCTGGCAGATGATCATCTGGCCCTACACGTTCTGATACAGCGTTAAAAACCCAAATAATTGGTTATCAGTATATATAATCCAGAATTCACATCATTATAAATATTTGCGTAACCACGCAGTTACATATATATTTGCATATACTTATGATGAAATGGAAGAACGAAGAGATCCTTTCCAAGCCATTGCCGACCCAGTAAGACGAGATATAATTGGACTTTTGGCGCATAAGAGCCTGACGGTCAACTCAGTGGTAGACGAGTTTTCCATTAGCCGTCCAGCGATCTCCAGGCACTTGAGAATCTTGAATGAGTGTGGGGTGATTCGCTTCAAGAAGCAAGGGAGGGAACGCCTCTGTGAGCTACAACCCAAAAATCTCATGCCTGTAGCCGATTGGGTGGCTCCTTACCGCAAAATGTGGGAGGAGAGGCTGGATACTTTCGAAGATTATTTGGAACAATTACAAGCAAAACATAAACAAGATGAGTAATACAGAAGACCTAAAAAGTCGTACCCTTACCCTTGAACGGACCTTTGATGCACCTATCAAACTGGTTTGGGAGGCCTGGACCCAGCCCGAACACATAGCCCACTGGTGGGGCCCTCCTGGGGTGGATGTCCAGATTTTAGCGCATGATTTTACTGAAGGTGGTACCTGGAAGTATGTTATGCCCATGCCTAATGGAAGTGAGTTCATCTCTGAGGGTGTTTATAAGGAAATCAACAAACCCACAAAGATCTATACCACAGCCGAATTTCGTCCCATGACGGAGGGGGTAGAATTGGAAGCCTTATTCGTGGAGGATGGGGATAAGACCCATTTCACTTTCAACGTCATTCACCCCACGGAAGCCTATTGTAAGCAGCAAGAAGAAATGGGATTTTACAAGGGATGGGGAGGGGCCTTTAATCGTTTAGCAGGGTTTTTGGAAACAGTATCTTTAGAAGGATAGTAGGATAAATGTATAGGATAGTAGAAGCATGTAGGGGAGAATTTTCCTAACGTTATGGAAAGACTATTCCATCATGTTCCAATTCGAAAACGACTATACTTTGGAAAACCACAGGGTTCGTCTGAGTCCTTTGATGCAGCATCATATAGACCCGCTTTTTGAAGTATCTCAAAACCCCGAAATCTGGAAGTACTTCACCGAAGCGGGTATGGGAAGGGAAAACTTTGAGCGATACTGTACAAATGCCTTCAAACAAAGAAAAAAAAGGAGTGAATATCCCCTTGTAATCTTCGACAAAGCCCCTAAAGCTTATGTAGGCCTAACCCGGATTTACGATATCAACTCAGGATTGGGCAATGCAAAAATTGGCCATACCTGGATCGGAAGGGCCTCACAAGGCACAGGCCTTAACAAAAACTGCAAGTTCCTGCTATTTAAATTCCTTTTTGATACCCTCAATTTCAAAAGGGTAGGCTTTGGTGCAAGTGCAGAAAATACTCGGAGTATACACGCTATGAAGAGTGTAGGCTGCAGCCAGGAAGGTGTCCTGCGAAGTTTCTTACCGAACCTGACAAAAACAGGAAGGGCAGATATTGTTTTGATGAGTATGTTACAGGAAGAATGGGAAGAAAGTGCTAAAAGAAATCTTCTAAAGAAGATTGAAAATATGCAGAAATAGGAGCATTAAGTAGCACATATCCAATCTGATTGGGGGAGTCTTTTCGTATATTGAAGAACTTACTTCCCAAACATCCCTATCCTATGACTAGACTTATCCTTCTTTCCCAATTCATCCTATTGGTTTCTTTTTCCACATACAGCCAAAACTCTATAGCATTTTTTGTAGATGGACTGCCCATAGATAAAGGAGGTAAGGTTGGACTCCGCGGTAGTATGCCTCCCCTAGATTGGGGGAAATCCATTCCTTTGAACAAGGTTGAAGGGGGTTATGCAATCCAAGTAGATTTTTCAGATGCGTTGGTTGGGGAGGTCCTCGAATTCAAGTTTGTTTGTTTTGACAAAGACTCGAATCCCACCTGGGAAGGAATCCAAAACCGAACGGTCGACATATTAGCAGATACGAGTATGGAATCTATCAATACCTGGGACAAAGACCAGATTATTGATATATATGCGCTGAGACCGATCCCTTCGAAGGGATTACAGGAAGATTTTGAATTAGTCAAGACTATGGTATTGGATATTCATCCAGGTACTTACCGCTACAATGACTCGGCTGAGATTGCCTCTGCTTTAGAAGATTTGAGATCCCAATTCAGCCAGGACTTAACCCATGCAGAAGCCTATCTAGCTATTACCAAACTCACCGCCCAATTAAAGTGCGATCATACCCGAGCAGGCTTCAACAACCAGAATAGAATTATTAATTCCATTATCCACTACCAGCCAGATAAGGTCCCCTTCACTTTCAAATGGGTAGATGGAGCAATGATAGTTACCCGAAATGCCTCGCAAAGTAAATTCTTACAGCGGGGTACTTCCATCCTATCCCTCAATGGGATACCGGTTCAAGAGGTTCAACAGGAAATGTTGAAGTATGTAGGAGCAGATGGGGCTACCGATGGGAATCGCCTATACAAAATAGAGGTAAACGGCTATGACTTTCGGTATAATGCCTTTGATATATTTTTCCCTCTTTTGTTTCCTTTTGAGCAGGATAGTTTAGAGTTGGAGGTTGCATCTTTTGAAGAAAACAAACGCCAAAGGCTGAAAGTGAAGCTACTTAGGCGAGAAACCCGAGCGGAAATCTTGGGAGAAAGATACCGTGATTTTCCCAAGACCCGGGACGATATGTGGGCCTTTGACATTTGGGAGGATAAGGTTGGGATCCTGACCCTCAATTCCTTTGGACTCAATGGATGGAAGGCCATGACCCTAGATTACAAACAGTTTTTGGCGAATGCTTTTGAGGCGCTTGAGAAGGAGCAGATTGAGCACTTGGTCATTGATATCCGGGAAAATAATGGTGGAAATGATGAGATGGCAGTAGAACTGAATAGTTACCTGAGCGAAGATTTTCCCGAGTGGGAACGGGAAGGGCGTACGCGGTATGTCGATTTCCCGGAATCTGTGAAACCCTATATCAAGACTTGGGGCAATAATCCTTGGTATTTTTCCTTAAATCCCTCTCAAAAAGAGCCTGTGAATGGCTACTATATTTTTAAGGATAATTTCACCCCAGGTAAACGCAAAAACAAAAAGAAGCTTTACCAAGGAAAGATATACCTATTGACAAGTGCTGCGAATACTTCTTTGGCATTCTATGTGGCACATGGATTCCGAAAGCTGGGCTTAGGGAAAATTATAGGACAAGAAACGGGCGGCAACCTCAACGACATCAATGGGGGGCAAATCTTGTTTATGACCCTTCCTAATTCTCAAGTAGAGATCGATTTTCCCATTATGGGTGGGTTTACCTTGGAACCCCAACCCAACCAGGGAGTAGTGCCTGATATCCCTGTCTCCTACAGCCAATCCGATATAGAAGAAGGGAGAGACAAAGAGATGGAGGCCGTGGTGGCGTTAATAAAAAGGAGGTCAGCAGGAAGAATTGAGCAGTGAGAAGCAGAAAATCGATGACTCCTATCTCTCTTACCGAAGGCAATAATCAAGTAGCTACGGTTCTACATAACGGCATTAAACCTTTAAGTGGTTTGGGTATCTAATCTATTCAAGTTCGATTGCGTTCAACACTCAAACCTAAAACTCCAATGAAAACTTTAGGACTAAGCCTTATGTTTTTACTTGTAGGGTTAGAACTACTAGGCCAAACTTCCTTTTGCCCTAATGATCCCCCGCTCAACCCTTGGCTAGCAGACTCTCCCTATCCCATTTACCATCGAAACAACTATGCACAGGCCTCAACCTGTATTCCCGGAATTATACCCGGGGATAGTGTGGTAATTAAGGCCCGAACAGATATTTCGGGGAGTACCTCCCCTTGGATCTATTTTTCTGATACCTATCCCAGTGGCGAGCGTGTAATTCTATTCTCCAATTCGACCCATGTGTTTAAGTTTATTGACAATGGTTCCGAAATAGTAGCTATCGATAGCCTCCGTATAGACTTTGACCGATTCAATTCGGTCGGCTACAATTTTATGTTAAGTCGAAATAAGACCTGGTTTACGTACGATCCCGATTACGATCCAAACAACAATGAATTTACCCGAATCTTTAAACTTACAGATGAGGATCCCAATGATCCGTATTCAGATATTGTCTTACTGGATGAGATGAATCTTGGGGATTTTGAACTTAACAAGGTGGGAGCTTACAGCTTAAACTACGATGGCCAGATTGTCTTCAACTCGCATGCTGACCTCCTAAAGGGCTGGTCAACCGTAGGAATTATCGATCAGGATTTTAACATGCTTGATACCCTCCACTATACCCTTTTCCCTAACGAAGCTACCCGCCATAACTCCATCGCCATTGATGAAGACAATTCCTTTTACATAGTTACGACCCATCGCATAATTCAATTTACTTGGGATGGGAGGGAGATACGTGTAGGGTGGCAAGCCTTGTATGACTTTGTCAACGATGGTCCCACAGGAAACTTTGCCAATGGCAGTGGCACGACACCGACATTGATGGGTTGGGGCGAAGGAAATGATAAGCTGGTAGTAGTTGCAGATGGACATGAAAGAAATAACCTGGTGGCTTTCTGGCGGGAGTTACCTCCTGGATGGGAGGGGGTTCCAGGGTTCGACTTGCATTTTGCTGATAGCATTGCCATTCCCTATGCTGAATCTTTTGGCAACTTATTTCAGTCTATTGAGAATTCCCCTACGGCTTTCGGGTATGAGATTGCTATCGCCCAGTTCAATGGTTTCTTAGGCTACAGCTGCGAAAATAGTAAGGGAGTCCAAAAATTCTCTTGGGATACAGGCAAGAATGAATTTCAATTAGATTGGGCTACAAACCAAGTGAATATGAATGGGGTTTTGAGCTATTCGTCGGGTAGTAACTTGGTCTATGGGACAGGGAAAGAAGAGGACTGCATTTATTACTACTATGGGCTAGATTGGAATACAGGAGCTATCGCCTTAAGACTCCCGCTAGGACCTGAGGGGAATTTTCCAAATGATCCCTTCTATGACCAGGGGGTAAACCACATCATTGATGAAAAAGGGAATATCTATTATTCAGGTTCTCGGTCTCTAATCAAGTTGGAAAAGGTGGAAGATTTGGTTTCTGATAAGGATTTTTTAGCGCCTGAGGAAATTCAGGTATACCCGAATCCCTCTGAAGGAAAAATATTTGTACAAGGCTTAGATAAGTTTTCTGCGAAAGTAACCCTATATTCCTTGCAGGGAAAACTGCTTAAGAGTTGGAGGAAGATGGATGCTAGTGAGTTGGATTTGAGCGACTTGGCAGAGGGAATGTATATGTTGTGTGTGTGGCAGGGAGGAAAAATCCTTGCTCATCAAAAGGTCATAAAAGGTGATAATTAGCTAAGCTTTATGAATAGGTACTTAAAAAGAATGTTGCAGAGGGAATGTTGGGTTATTACATTATCCAGATTTGAGTTCAACAGACTGCTTAGAAGTAACATGTACAGAACCTCATATTCCCTTTAAGGCGAATTTTCCATATCTTACAGAAAGGAAAGGGCTGCCTATTTAAGGAAAAATAGCATGCCTGAGAATACTTATTCCCCAACCCATGAACCCAAAAGTTTTAGGGACGATAGGCTTACTGTTTCTTGTCATTAGCCAAGTTTTACTCGCTCAGGGCTTTGACTTCCTCCAGGGTCAAAAGCCTATTGACTTTGCCCACTGGTTTATGCTCTCGGGAGCAGTCTTATCCCTGGCATTCAGTTTTGTCTTTCCCAAGGGTATAATACATACGATTGCAACCGTCCTTACAGTCATTGGGGTAATCGCGCATGTAGGGATGTGTACCATTGACTTCGTCCTTTGGAGCTTTGGGCAGGACATGGAGGGGAGAGATTCCTTAATTTTTCACTTAATGGATACCCCTTCCATCTGGTTGCCCTTTATGGTAGTAGGTCCTGCCTTTCTTTATGTGGGGCTATCTTTTCACGCCTGGAAATTTATTCGCAGCCATACGGTACTTGCTATTATGACCTTGTTGAGTTCTACGCTGATCGGCTTGGGTCAATTTTTATTTCAGAATCGCTTGTGGGTAGTAGTAGGTACAATTTTGTTCGCTTTGGGCTTGGTCTTGTTGGCTTTTCGAAAGGAAAACTAAAGGTGAAATGAATAGGCATAGCAAACACAGAAAGATAGCTCTTTTGGATCTGGGAGGAGTAGTCTTCCAATCAACAGGTACTTCTAGTCAGAAGATTCATTGGCCTGTGATTAGTACCCTCAATGCAAAGTATGGGCATCAATGGAATATTGGGAAAAATGTGTTTCCAGATTTCCTCGCAACGTACAATAAAATGACTGACCAATCCCTGAGTGGGGAGGAGTTTCTCAAAGAAATATGGGATACCCTGGAAATGAACCGTGAGCTCGTAGAACTAATAAGAAAAGAACACGACATCGTTATTGTAAGCGATAACTATCGAGAGAATATTACCTATATTTCCCAGCGATTTTCCTTTGAGGAATGGGCTATCCATCAATTTTATTCTTTCGATTTCCAATTGGAAAAATCGAATCCGGATTTTTTTAGAAAGGTACTAGCAAGGTTACCGGCCTGTAGTCCAGTAGATATGTTGTTAATTGATGACAGCCTAGAAAATATAGAAAGTGCTTCTATGCTTGGGATTGCAGGAATTCAATACAAGAGTAACTCGCAGGTCAATAGACAGTTATACACCTATTGAAAGGGATCGAGATCCGTTTACCTCAAAACAGGGCAAAAACCAGCTTGGATACAAAGGCACTTGCCTCCAGACTCGTACCAAAATACCCCATCATTTGATAGATAAAGAGGCCAATTCCTGCAATGACTAAATACACATTTACTGCCTTATAAAAGGCTTCATAACTCTTGAGCGCTTTCCACCGGGTAATCAGAAATACAATGGGAATCAAGGCTACAACCTGCCCGAGTTCTACTCCCACATTGAAACTGATGATTTTTGCGAGAAACTGTCCACTTCCCATATCAAATGACTGAAGCCGGGTGGACAAGCCAAATCCATGGATCAACCCAAAGAGAAAGACCATAAACAAAAGGTTAGGAGATTTAACCTTAAGCCATTTTTCGAAGCCTCCCAAATTTTCAAATCCTTTATAGAGTACGCTCAAAGCAATCACTGCATCAATTAGGTGCTCATCCGCTTTGATCCCCAGGTAGGTAGCACTGATCAAGGTAATACTATGCCCTATGGTGAATACGGTTATAAAACGCAGAATATCCTTGAATCCACTCAGGTAGAAGATTACACCTGTGAGGAAAAGTAAGTGGTCGTATCCGGTAACCATATGCTTGGCACCCACCAGAATGTAGGAAAGGAGTCCACCATTGTTGAGAATTTCTTGATCAGCGTCGCTTACCCCATGTGCAACAGCAAAAAGAGGAAAGAATAGCAATACAAGGGTTGAAAAAGGTACTGTTAGTCGCTTCATTTAAGCATTTCGATTAAACCAAAAAAACAGACCGCCAATAACAGCAAGGCTAAGTACCCAATATGCGTAAGAGGGGATACCTCCCTCATGGTCATGGTCATGGTCATGATCGTGACCGTGGTCATGGCCATCGTGATGGTGAGCCGCTTCTTCATGGCTATGGTCCCCGACTCCTACTTCGAAAGTTAAGGTCGCCCAGTTGGATTCATGGGTTAGACCAGGTTCCTCGGAGGTAACCAGGTGAATGGTTCTTAGGTACCAAATTCCCTCACCAGAAAGCTTTACAGAAAATTTTCCTTCCGCGTCTGTACGCGCCTGGGTTGTAGCAGCGTGATGGTGATCGTGCTCTTCAGCTTCTTCCTGAGCATGGGAATGGGTAGTCCCATCCGCATGCTCATGGCTATGTGCTTCATCTGAGCCATGTTCTCCCTCTGCATGCTCATGTTCATGGCTATGTTCTTCTCCACTAGCATGTGCATGGGAATGTGCTTCCCCGCCAGCATGATTCGAACCTATGTAGACGAGCTGGTTGGCTAGGGGCGCTCCTTGCCAGAGGAGTTGTACTGAGAGCTCATGTCCTGCATGGGTTTCGTAGGGATTTTCCAGGGGGACAAATTCTATGGGGTATCCCAGAACTGTCTGCCAGTCGTCCGTCATTTTCTCTCCTACTTGAAAAATAGTTTTTACGTGCTTAGAATATTTTTCTACTGCATCTTGCCCTAAGGCGTCGTTTTCTTTGCGCCATTCCAGCATATCTAGCACGCCATCGTGCTCCAGGTATCCGTTGAAATCTTCAGCAGCCATTTCAATATTTCTGGGGCGAGTAGAAACCCCAGCAACCCATGTGCCTGCTTCTCCTGTTTGTATATCTAAGATTGTTGTTCCCCCCTCTTCTCGCCATTGAGTGGTATCTACTTCGCTACGATTCCCGCTCCCCACCAAACTTACGTCGACCATACGGTTGCGGTCAATGGTATTATCGCTTTCTGTGAAAGTCCCATTGAATAGCTTGATGGTTGCTTGCGTATTAGGCGCTAAAAAATAGGTATCTAGTTTCAGGAACATATCATGGCCGCTGAGCAGGAAGAAGGCGACCAATGCCAAGCATAACTTTTTCATAACAATGAATTAGGCTGATGAAGATTGAATTACCAATATATGTTCTTTAAGTAAAAAACTGTTGCAAAGCTAATCAAAAATCGCTTTACATGAAATTACTTTTTGTCATACTTTTTCGATAGAAAAAATTTTAATACGAAATTTTTATCAAAGCCTTTGAGGGCTGATGAGAGACTTCATTTCTTTATTTGAAGAAGTCTATGTAACTAGGTAAAAGGAAACGCTTTTCTAGCTTACATCTCAAGTATACATAATTAAAGGTTGGAGTATAATACAAAGAACCATGGGAATCCATTTGGGAGGCTTTTCGCAGCGAAACGAGGAAGAACCATCTGTTAAACAGAAAATTATCCACGCTTACGAGAAGTTAGCTGACCGATATAATGCACTTATAGACCATAAACCCCATAATGCCTATTACGATAGGCCCAATACGTTGGGCCTCCTGCCTGAGGTTAAGGGAAAGGCGATCCTGGATGCAGCATGCGGGCCCGGAAAATACGCTGAAATCTTACTTGAGCAAGGGGCAAGCGTAACAGGTTTTGACATAAGTCCCCAAATGATCCAATTAGCCCAGCAGCGAAATGAAGGTCGAGGTACCTTTCTGGTTCACGATTTATGCAGCCCCCTGGAAATGTTTGAATCAGAATCCTTTGATATCGTTATCTGTGCGCTGGCCCTACAATACGTAAAGAACTGGACTACGGTCATCCAGGAGTTTTATCGGGTACTGATACCTCGAGGTAAGCTTATTGTATCGATTGAGCATCCGATCTTTCAGTATAACTACTTCCATTCCACCCAGTATTTTGATATAGAACACGTTGCCAGCGACTGGAAGGGATTTGGAATTCCTGTCAAAGTTCACAGCTATCGTCGTTCGCTCACCGACTGTCTACTCCCTTTAACCAATAATGGGTTTTACATTGATAAGCTAGTCGAACCCTTACCTACCAAAGAATTTGAAGCCATTGATCCCAGGCGATATAAGAAACTAATGAAGTTCCCTAGTTTTTTGTGTATTCGGGCTGAAAAGAGACCCTAGCTTCCACAGGTTATATGCGTTACAACATGAATAATCAGATCATAGTCTTTTTGCTTTTTGCCATATTGGGATTTATATCCTGTAAGGTAAATCAACCCCAAGAAGGGAGAACGGAACATGCGGGTGAAACCCTATCCTTTGAAGTGAATGAAAACAGCTTTATGATGAAAATGCAAGCAAGTGCTTTGCAGGAACCCTTCCGAGGTATTTTTACCTCAGAAGGTAAGGTGGATAGTCTTTTTCCAATACAATCAACGGGAGTGTCTACAGAACCCATTTTACAGGCTGCCGAAGCGTTTTTAGGTTCCTTAAGCCCTCCTCAGCTTGAACATGTACTATTTGATGTACAAGACGATGAGTGGAGGAAATGGTCAAATGTCGACAATGGGATTTTCAGACGAGCAGGGCTTTCTCTGAAAGCAATGAATGCCAACCAGCGGAGCCTAGCACTTAGCCTAATGCGAAAAGCGCTGAGTGCCAAAGGGCTGCAGTTGGCTCAGGATATCATGAAAACGGATCAATCCCTACGCGAGCTGAATAACAACGATCCCTGGTTTGACGAGGAACTTTACTATATCACTGTGATGGGTAGGCCCTCGATGAGTGAGCCCTGGGGCTGGCAAATTGATGGGCATCACTTGATCATCAATTATTTTATCCTTAGAGACCAGGTCGTCATGACTCCCACCTTCATGGGAGCTGAGCCCGTTGTTGCTACGGAGGGGAAGTACAAAGGGAATACCTTATTTCAAGACGAACAGAACCTGGGCCTAGCCTTTATGCAATCCTTAAGCAAAGCCCAACAAGAGACAGCTACGATCGATACGGAAAAAAGGCAAAATAATGCGAAGACAGAAGCATTTAGAGACAATGTTAGGATGGATTTTGAAGGCTTACAGGGAAGTGAAATGTCCAAACAGCAGAAGCAAGCTCTATTAGCCCTTGCAGACCAATATATTTCCAACATGCGCGAGGGCCATCGCGAAATCAAGATGTCAGAGGTGAAACACTACATAGACCAAACCTATTTTGCTTGGGTTGGGACAACAGCGAAAGATGCCGTTTTCTATTATAGAATCCATAGCCCAGTTGTATTAATCGAATTTGACCACCAAGGTCCTATTGGTGTGAGAGGGAATAGCCGAAAGCCCACTCGGAATCACATTCATACGGTAGTTCGCACCCCGAATGGGAATGACTATGGAAAGGATCTGTTGAGGCAACACTTGGAAAATCATCATTAATGTCAAGAATTGAAGAAGCTACTACAGGCGATGCTCAGGAAGTAATTCAATACTTCAAGGTAGTGGCCGATGAGACCTCCTTTTTATCATTTGGAAGCACTGAGTTTAACAAAACCGTCGAGGTAGAAAGGAAGATAATTGCTCAGCATAGAGAAGCTGAAAATCAATTATTCATCCTAGCGAAAATTCAGGAAAAGATCGCAGGAATTCTAACTGTTAGTGCCAATCAGAAAATGAGGATGAAACATAAAGGAGAAGTGGGAATCTCCGTGCTTCAAGCCTATTGGGGTCAGGGAATTGGGACTACCTTGATGGAATACATGATCGCCTGGGCGAAATCAAATGGCATGACACGTAAACTAAACCTCTATGTGGCTGTAAATAATACTACAGCAATAGGTCTTTACAAAAAAATGGGTTTTGTAGAAGAAGGTAAAATGAGGAGGGATTCCTTAATAAATGGCGATTTTGTGGATTGTTATTGCATGGGTTTACTTATTGACTGAGATTCTCTGCTCAAATTCGTTATATTAAAACGTAATTCGACTACTATATGGACCGCAGAAACTTTATTGCAAATGCCAGTATACTAGGATCTACTGCGCTGCTTTCCTTACCTACTTTCTCCATGAATACTAAACCCCGATACAAGTTGGGTTACCAGCTCTTTTCCATTCGAGAGGATATGGCGAAGGATCCTATAGGTACCTTAAAGTCCCTTAAGGAAATGGGCTACGAGGACTTTGAAACCTATGGCTATGAAGCCGAGAAAGACCTTATTTATGGGTACCAATCAGCGGAATTCAAAAAGATTTTGGATGACATGGACCTTACCGCCACAAGTGGACACTATGGATTCTCCCCTTTTTTGCAACAATCTGAAGACGCACTGAAGCGCTTTGTTGACCAGTGTATATTCGGAGCCAGGAACCTGGGAAGTCCCTATATCACCTGGCCTTGGCTAGATCCTGAGTTTAGAAATATAGAGGGCTTTAAATTAATGGCAGAAAAGCTCAATATGATCGGAGAGCAGGTTACCCAAGCAGGCCTGGGTTTTGCCTACCACAACCATGGTTTTGAATTCGAGGACCACGATGGAGAGAATGGATATGACATTATTCTTGCAGAAACCGATCCGGAATATGTCAAGCTCCAGATAGATATGTATTGGGTCATGCATTCTTCAAATACTACCCCCAAAGAACTCATCAAAGAGCATTCCGGACGCTATGTGATGTGGCATATCAAGGATATGGATAAGGTCACGCGGGACTATTCCGAATTGGGCAATGGGTCCATTGATTATGTAGAAATCCTTCCAGATCCCAAGGAGTCGGGACTTGAGTACTACTATCTAGAGCAAGGGGGAAATTTTGCTCATTCCCCTATGCAGAGTGCTGCGGATAGCGCTGTTTATTTCAAGGCAAATTTGCAGAGGTTCTTGTAGGTATTATATGATGCGCTGAAGGACGCAAGGCTTTGCGAGAAATCCAGACTAAAGCACGAGAATGTTGGTCTTAACTAGTATACATTTTCTGTTCAGCTTAGGTATATTAATTCCCAATGAAATTAAAAATAATTCTAATCCTTTAAACATCCTCTCCTAGTTCTCGTAACCTCGCTTTGAGTTTCTCATTCTCAGATTTTAGCCCTTCTTTTTCGTTTTTTAACTCTGTAAATGTTTTGAAAGGAGAGCCATCTTTGTGCTTGGCGAGCAACTTCCCTTTTTCTATGGAAAATTGAACGCTTAGTGTGGGACTCGTCCATTCCTTTCTCTTTATACTGTGCTGTACGAGTTTTTCCTCTTTCCTCACATAAGCTTCGAATCCTCCTTTTTCCGGGTCGAGAATGATAAACTCTTCCACGCCAAATTTCTCATAAAAATTGAGCTTTTGAAGCATTTCTTCTTCTGTACTAGAGGGAGAAAGGACTTCAAATACAACCTGAGGAGCCATATCTTCCTCCAACCACTGCTTATAGGATCCTCGATATCCATCGGGCCTACCTATGACTACCATTACATCGGGTGCAATGCGCGTTTTAGGATCTCCTTCTATAGGATACCAGAGGTGGTCTGCTGCAATAAAGACCTCATCAAGATCAACTATCCCTCTTAGGTTATTATACAGCATGATGATCCATAGGGCTTGAAGGGTGTTATCAGCCATGGGTTTTCCGTCTGAGTCAGGATAAACAATTACCTCAGAAAATCTGCGCTTTATAAAATCCTGTATCTCCATAGGTCATCATTTAGAATGAAAAATGGGATAAAGCCTTGATTTTCACTAAAAAAGCCCTTTTTTATAAAAAAAACAACACATAAAAGCTGATTTTTAATATTTTAAGCTATAATTTGTGAATGGCAGGTAGGCTTCATACCCTAATTCCAATATACATACTATTTTTCAATTGTATGGTATGAGTATTTTTGATTTTGGAACGCCTGCATTTGAACGGTTGGATAAAACCCTTCGTTTTGCCATATTCAGAGAAGTAGCCAAAAGTGAGCTTATTGGCTTGATCTTTACCCTGGTCTGGGACTTCGGTTTTACAGAGGACGAAGCATATGTGGATGAAATCATAGAAATTTTTCGGGCCGATGGAGCTGAAATTCACATAGTCGAACTACAGGCTAGCTTGGAAGAGCGACTCAAACGCAATATCCATGAACATCGATTGGCACAGAAGCCTTCCAAGCGAAATTTAGAGATGTCTGAAAAATCTCTTCGCTATGCTGAATCGGAATATCGCATGATTTCCAAAGAAGGAGAGTTTCCCGATAAGCCGATTTTCAAAATAGATAATTCCCATTTAAGCCCAGAAAAAGTGGCTGCAATGATTAAAGAAAAATTTAACCTATGAGATTTTATCACTTTCTACCCGTATTGCTGATGTTAAATGTGTGGCAACTCTCATTCGGTCAACCAGGAGATTCTCTCCAAACCGATACCATTCGCTTTACCCTTACCTCAGCCAATAACATTAAAGTCCAGTCTGTCCTAAATGGTGAAGATACCCTGAATCTAATGCTCCATACAGCCTCGAACTCTGTTACCTTGATAAGATCCATCACGGATGGCCTGAAAAGCTTAACCTGGGACTCGGTAGATTCGACTAAAAGTTGGGGAGGGGAAAATTCAGCCAGAAGAAGCTCTGTAAATACGTTATCTATAGGAGCTTTTGAGTGGGACTCTGTAGCAATATGGGAAAATGAGCATTCTGGTCCTGAAACAGATGGTAAATTTGGCCTGAATTTCTTCAAGGAGCAATGGATTGAAATCAACTTTGAGGAGGAATTATTGGTCATTCACCCTTCCCTTCCAGAGAAGGCAAATTCCTACGAAAAGTTGGCCATCACCTATGAAAGAGGCTTTGTATTCCTAAGGGCAGAAATTGAAATCGGCGGAGAGGAGTTTAGCCATAGCTATTTACTCCATTCTGGATTTGGAGGAACTGTATTATTCGACGACGAATTTGCTGCTTCTACTCGATTAGGAGAAGCATTGAAGATCTTTGATTCTTCTGAATTGAAGGATGCCTATGGCAATGTGCTCAAGACAAATAAAGCCTTACTGCCTGCCATGAAGATTGGTTCTGAAACGATTCGAGAGTTTCCCGTGGGTTTTTTTGAGGGAGCGATTGGGAGGCAGAAAATGAGTGTAATGGGAGGAGAAGTCCTCAAACGATTCAATTGGGTGCTGAATTTGGAGGAAGGTTGTGTATATATCGAAGCTAATAAGCTGATGGGACTTCCCTTTAGGGAAGGTTAAGGTAGATATCGAGGCATCCTTACTTTTATTTTTTGCCTCGAATAAAAAAGTACATTTCCCAATTATCATAGCTTTCTAGACAAGGTAGTACAGGTCTCTTATCTGGATGTTCAATAAACCGGAGAATAGATTCCTGAGCACATTCATCGTTGAATAGGCCATGTCCTGCTTTTGGAAATTTTAAGGTAATGCTATGGGAAAAATTGGGTTCCATGAACTGGGTGTATTTGGGGGGAGTGGTAGGATCGTACATTCCTACTAAAAACAGAGTAGGAACATCTGTTTGTATGGGTACCTTTTCCAGATCGCTGATTTCAAATAGACTATCCAGCGGGAAATAAGAAAAATAGGAATCCAAGGATTCATACGTTAAAGAATCCTGCGGAGAAGAAGGCTTATAGGCCGATTGAAACACTTTGTAATCATTCATGTAATTCAAAAAGCCAGGCCCATTAATAGACTCTCGTATCAACCCCTCTATTTGGTGAGCGTTTAACATCCTTCTCAAAATAAATTTCTTCCTTTTGAGAAGCGTCTCCAAAAAGAAAGGGAGTGTTTCAAAGTTGTTTTTATCGTGTAGGTGATTATATACCAGTGCATTTACTTCTTGTCGGTTGAGTGTGGCTTTAGGGCCTGCCCGCAACTTGATATTCAAGGGTTTTTTATCCAATTCCGCTAAAAACGCAAAGAATCTTGGTCCAAGATTCGGATAGGCGTTGTTGCACCTTGGATCTTCCACACAGGCGCGTAAAATGCGATTCAGGCTCGTGCGGTAATTCGCAATCCCGTCGAAGATGATGGGATAGCCAATCGGGACGCTAGAGTCCATGATCGCACTTCGAATGTCTACCGTAGCATTTCTGATAAAACTTTGGATGGTCCTGGTTCCGCCTGAAGTACCCAATAAGTTGTAGGATGGATAGGCCAATTGCTCCAAGAGAAGATTCGCATCCTTACTTCTTTGATCGGTACCGTATTGATTCCAATCAATGTTTTTGTATTCCAGGCTATCTAAACAATTGGCAAACAGTTGAATTTGAAGGGATTTAAATTCCTGGTAGGTCATGGAGGAAACCAATTGCGCATAAACGATTTCCCCTATATCTGGACAAATTATAGGTTCAGAATACCCCAAGCCTCTGTAGTCATACAGGATAATATCTCTATCCTCTCCTAGGAAGTACTCTGAAAAATAGTCGATATGCTGTAAAATGGGGGATCCCCATCCTCCAGCAAATACAAGTACAGGGTCTGGCTTTGAGGCTTGTTTTCTAGCTTTTATTACCGCAAAGGAAATCGCCAACGTTCTACCGTTTTCTAGATGGGCGTAGTTTTCCGGAACGGTAAGTTTTCCAAACTGTATTCGGTCTGAATCATGTATACCCGGACAGTCTGGAGAAGGGCAAGAAATCCATTCAATATGTCCAATTTCCTGCGCGTAACAAATCCTACAGAATATTAGGTTCCACAAGATTGACAGCAAAATGAAGGGTAAGAGGGCTAATCTCATATAGACTAAGTAGTAGAGAGCCTTTTCATCCATTATACAAGATTGAGGATGAAAGAAAAGGGACAATTTTTTCCCTAAAAAATTTGCCTAGCCTATAAGTCGATGTTTGCGGACCGAAATTCTTCTATGATCTCATCAAAGAATACATTTGAGGAATTGTCCAAGACCACCCAACAGGTCTTATTTGCTGTATCACGGCTGATGATGGTCCTTGCTCCCAGCCAAGCCCCATTGTGCCACATCCCTTCTTTGGTAAGTACCCAGCCAAAGCCATAGTTAGAGGTTTTGCCATCATTTAGTTGGGGTTTTTTGAACGCTTCTTCTAGGCTGGCTTGTCCAATAAACGGATTTTCATACCAAAAGGAGTCCCAGATCAGCATATCCTTTGCGGAACAAAATACGGCACCATCTCCTGCAACTCCATCGATAAAGCTGGGTTTGAGCTGGGATGCCCTTCCATTAAAATTTTTAAAATCATCAGCTTTATGGTCAAAAGTGGCTTCTTCAGACAATAAATTCCACACACGTGTATTCTCCATCCCCAAGGGCTCAAATAGTTCTACTCGCATGAATTCTTCAAAAGATAAACCTGAGAGAATCTCAATTAGGCGGGCAAGGATAATGTAATTTGTATTTGAATACTGAAATTCTTCATTAGGTCCAGATTCGGCTTTTCTTTTTTCTGTAACGATCAACTCGACCGCAATCTCATTGGTAAGTAGGTCAATTTCTTTCTTTTTCCGCTTAGCCAACTCCATGTATATATCGGGTATACCAGAGGTTTGATTAAGTAAATTACGGATGCTTACATCTTTATAGGGAAAGTTTTCGATGTAGGTTGAAACCAAATCATCGTAGTTCAACATCCCTTTTTCTTTAAGCCGCATAATCCCCGCAGCGGTGAATTGCTTGGAAACAGAGGCAAGTCGGAGGGACGAATTTTCGGTTAAAGTTTCCTCTTTTGTATAGTTCGTGAATCCATATCCCTTTGCCAATAACGCCTCTCCATCTTTGGCAAATAAAACGACCCCATTGAATTTATTCTCTTTTTGTAGGGTGGTAAACCATTCATCGATAAGTGCTATTTTTTGGGCATCAGAACTGCCTTGAGGAATGTTTAAAGGAGGTAGTTTGTAGAAGAATAGAAAGAACCATGCGAAAAATCCTCCTAAGAGGATTGCGAAGCCCAGCAGTATGTACAGAACTATTTTCATTGTTTGTAGGGTCGAAAGCGTATCGGAATTATTGTCGCTCGAATGTTAAATTTGTCACTCTCCCTGCATCCATTTCGAAGCCATCGATGCGTTGATTTTTTCTAATAAACCGAAGTGTCCCAAATTCACAGGTGAATGTATCTGTATCATATATGTCCAGGGCTATCGGTTGATTATTTTTCACCACAACTTGTAGTCCATCCTCTTCTAGCGTAACTCGATAGGTAACATCCAGTTCTTCGCTATAATAATCCGCAGAATATTCTGCTAAATCAATCGAGGAGCTATCTATTTCTTCTCTTCTATTGCAAACCGTTTCATTTTCCCCTTGTCGGATGGTTAACTTTTGAGTAAAGCCCTCCTTCAATTGGGTGAATATAAAACGGATGCCGTCTCTTCCTGGAATTTGGAAGGTACTACCTTCTACTCTTGTAACCGTATAGGAAGCTTCGTTCCAATTTTGAGTAAAGAATAAGGAATCACTCCTTATCGTGATCTCTAAGTTAGCTCCAGGCTCAATCTCATAGGTACCGACCAGTTGATCTAAAGGAAATTTTTCTGTAGCAGCTTCGACTATGGGGGCTTCTTTTTCAGCTTTAGCCTCTTGTTCTTTTTTCTCTATTCCAGGAAGAAGCAAATTAGCAACCTGCCTTGCTTTGAGTCCAGGGTTGAACCCACTGTAATTGCTCATGAGTGCAATAGCCAAATCCTCTTCAGGGAATTGAAAGTAATAGGCTCTGAAAGCACCCCATGCTCCCCCATGGCTTATGGTTTTGTACGAATTATACTTGCCATGAGACAAGCCCAAGGCATAATTTATGGTGTCTCCGTTAGATAAAACACCTTTTGTAAGCATTTGATCCCAAAAAGTGGGATTACCCAAGGTATTGGCTTTGAAGGCTTCGCTCCATTTGAAGAAATCTTCTACTGTGGTGTAAACTTGTCCATCGCCTCCGACCTCGAAATCAAAATGGTGTTCTCTTTTATAGGTTTCTCCTTCTCGGGTATACCCAATAGCCCTATTTTTTACTACCTGAGTGCCATCCTCATAGATAAAGGTATGTTGCATTCCTAGGGGATCAAAAAGGTGCTTTTGAGCGAATGCCCCGATAGACTCACCACTGACGCGTCGGATTATTATGGCCAAAACAAGATAGCCAGAGTTACTGTATAAGAATTCACTCCCTGGTTCAAAATTTAATTCCTTTTGTCTAGTGAGAATACCCAGGCCTTTTTCCTCCGTAAAGTGATCATCAAAGGATATACCTGATAAGTACATGAGGGTGAGATAATCCCGTAAGCCACTGGTATGATGGAGTAAATTTCGAATGCTAATTGTACCTTCAGCGTACTCAGGTAATTCAGGAATATAGGTACGGATATCATCATCTAAGGAAAGTTTTCCTTCATTTTCTAGAAGCACGATGCATGCAGCTGTGAACTGCTTGGATACAGAGCCGATATCAAATACAGTCTCAGGGCTTATTTCAATATCGTAGTCTAGGTTTGCTATGCCGTATCCCTTTTTCAACAGGACTTCCCCCTTACTGTAGACGCCAATCGCACAACCTGGTACATCGGCATATTCGGTAAAGAGGCTATCAATTTTTTCTTCTAATTGTCCAAATAGAAGGGGAGTCGAAAGGAGGAATAAAAGAATGCTTGTAAATACTTTCATGGAGTGTTGAGGGTTGTAGGGGTATGTATACATTCAGATGCTCGAAAGAAATAGATAGTTTTGTAAGCATTTAGGAAATCGTAACCTACATCTACTATTACCCAACACAGAAAGGACTTCCCTAGCGGTTAAAAGGTTGCATAAATCTATAAAGAGGAATTCAAATGGATTAATTGCTCCTCACAATACCCTGGTAGGATTGGAGGGAAGAATGAGATCCCTATTTGATCCAGAGCCTAAGAGAAGCTTTTAATATCTATGGACAGTCATTGGAAAGATAAACTACTAATTTTCAAGTGTATAGAAAGTATATTTTTCACCTAAAACACAAAAAACCCACTTCTTATTAAAGGATATGGGTTTTTTCAAAAATAAAAATCAACTGGGGAATTAGAAATTTTACCTACCCCAGTTTGTATTACTATCGCCATTAGTTGGTGGTTCAAACTTTAACACTAGAATTAATTCTAGGATTAACTGAATGTGCTAACAGAGCTAAGGAATAATTGGGGGTGCTTGTTTGGAGGGTTTATTTTCCCCTTCTGGATCAGGAAGAGTGCCACCCCGAATACCACTCGTAAGTTTACTTAAAATGTTCCTATTAGGCTTTTTCACCTTAGCCTTCATTTGATCAAGGGTTAATCGTTTAGTATGCTTTTTCATGAAATAAACTTTAGTAGGTAAATTTATAGAATTTAATCGCTCCTTTTAATTAAAAATACATTCAATTATAGGAAAATGCAATTAGATTTTATTTTTTCCTTAGTAGAATAATTCCGTACTTGAAGTTAAGTATTCTGCTATCTTTATCTAATAAGAGGCAGCGTTTTGTTTTGAGTTCATTTCAATAGTTATAGCGGCTAAAAAAGATCTAAGCATATAAAACATGGTTCTAAATGAACTGAAACATAAAGTACTAAATAACTACTCCGCTCCCACGTATTTCCGCCAGTTGTGTTCCTCTTTAAATCCCAGCACCTCACGGATTTTGCGATTGGAGAACAGGGCTTCGTGTTCTTCCAAATCGCGCGTAAGCGGAACATCGGGAAAAAAGCGTTTAGCCAATTCTTTGCTAGGAATTATCGCTCCATTGTGATCATTGCCCGCATTAAAAACCTGGAATCCCAAGCCGCCTTTTTGAATGCATAAATCCACAATCTGCCCGAGGTCCCGTGCATCAATGTAACAGAAAGCATTCCTACGGCGCACTTCTGGATGCTCGAAATAGTAGGGAAACAGTTCCGCGTATTCATGTGGTTCGATCACATTTCCGATACGAAGGGCATAGATATCAATCCCCGACCTTCGCTGAAAGCTCCGTGCGGTTTGCTCATTTACCACCTTTGATAATCCGTAGCTATCCATGGGATCGACGTCGTAATCTTCCTCCAATGGGAGTACCTTGGGGTCGGTTTTACCATCGGAAAAACAGATTCCATAGGTGGTTTCTGAGGAAGCAATGATAACCTTTTTGATTCCTAGTTTGACCGCTGCATCAATTACGTTATAGGTACCTATCGTGTTGACCCGAAAGGTTTCATTGTCGGGTTTGAGTAAGATCCGAGGCACAGCAGCAAAATGTACTACCGCATCGAATTTTGGAACACCTGTGCCGGGTTCTAGTTCATCAAAGCCCGCATAGGAACTCATGGCGTTGAACATTTGGCCAGAGTCCGTAATGTCTGCATGCAGGTTGTCTACGCCTGGGTAATCCAGTGGAACCAAGTCTACGTTCATTACTCGATGGCCTTGATTGAGCAGATAGGGAATAACGTGTTTTCCCGCTTTTCCTGATCCACCGGTGAAAAATATGCGCTTTGGAGTCATAGATGATTGTGCCTTCATGTTAAGGTACAAATTTCCCCAAATGGATGAAATAATTCCCTATGGATAACTCCTTAGAATGTATCGGGAGACTTCCCTTCCCAGTTTTCAGTAAAAAGTGAGTCAAGAGAAATCGGAAGGTCCGATAAGGGTATCTCCCTGAATTCCGTGATTTTTCATATTAGGTAGAATGGGGTGATTTTTTAGATAGATTGCTCCTATACTTTTGACTTATTCATTAACCGTTAATCTATCTTTTATATGAACACGATGAATAAGTTGCTTTTGCTTTCCCTTTTTTTTCTTTCTCCACTATTGTCTTCTGCACAGCTTCCATGGAATGATACCATGATGGTTTGGTTTGATGCCATGCCTCCCGTTCATCTCACGGAAATGAGCAGCATAGATAACCTCTATTTTGTACCTGGGAAGACAGGGGACCTAGTAGGGCATTTTGGAATCTCTGGATTGAATCAAGGTTTAGGGGGAATGTCCATAGAGGAATTGAAGGCCTTGAATCCTTTCTTCGGAACCAATGTTCCTGTAGCCATTTTTGCAGATGGAGGACTCAATTTATGGGTTTCGAACCCAGGATCCCAGGCGCGGCGGCTAAACCCTCAGGCCATGCCTCGAAGGGTCATGAGTGCCCTCTTAGGAGAAACATCTAAGATAGGAATCATCGTTTTTACGGCGGGAACGCGAAGTGAATACCTCTATGATTCTCAAACAGGTCAGTTCTCCAAACTATAGGAAGGATTAGTAGGGTTCCCTTGAATCATGCGCATTTTGTAGGGAGCCCTTACTATATCATTAAAAAACATTAATTCGTTAAATGAAGTATTAATTTCTGATAGGACAGAATGCCCTTATGTCTGAAACATCCCGTATTGTATCTAGAGGGGTAATTTGGCAAAAATTGCTATTTTCACTTCAAGGGGTTCAAGTACATAAGTACCGGATTAAAACCGATTCGGTATGTATTCTTTCAGTCAGATGAAACCAAAGTTCCTTGGACTTTTTTGTTTTACCACAGAGGATCAAGGAGTAATTAACAGAGAAAAAAGAGGGTATTTAAGCGTTAAATACCTAAAAAGGTACATTCGATCTCTCTGTGTACCTCCCCATCCCCTTTCTAAGGGGATAACAGGGGTCTATCTCACAAAACGCTGCGGTAAAAATCAGTCGATTATAAAAACCCTTTAGGGTATACATGAAGATAATGGATGCTTTCATTACCGCAATTCTTTCGCTTAGGTACTTATATATTCTCTGAGGTATTTGTAAGTTTGTTACCTCTCTTCGAATTAGCTACGGTCATTAATCACACTAACAGTATGTGGGGAAAAACCATCATCGCATTTTTACTGGGCTCTATATGTATAGAGGGATTGGGCCAACAAAAGGAAACGCCCGCTCGCCTTGATATGATCTGGGATCGGATCAATCATGCCTTGATGGTGGATCGTGATCTAGCGTTAGCAGAAAACCGTATTGATACCATGATGAGGTGGGCACAAAGCGAGGGGAATATTCCCCAACTGGCTGCTGCTACCCAAGCGAAAGCTCAAATGCATTACTACCGGGCTGAATACGACACCTGTCTGCAACTCACCAAGGTTGCACAGAAATACTTTGAAGGTTTCCAGCCAGATCAAGTACTTAAGTCGAATAATATGATGGCCAATGTCCACCAGCAGCAAGGGAATATGGATTCTGTATTCTACTTTTTGGGCATAGCTAGAAAAGGATTAGAAGCCTTGGGAGATTCCAATGCCTATGTCATGACCTACAATGATTTGGGTCGTGCGTACTTCCTTGTAGGAAAGCCGGATTCTGCAGCTTATTACCATACTGAACAGCTAAGATACATTGCACCTAAGGATAGCTTCAATTTATTCGGGACCTACATCAACCTTTTGAAAATCTATCGGAGACTCAATGATTTTGACAATAGCCTTGAAGTTGCCGATCAGGCCATTGCTGTAAGCCAAGGGAGGAAGTATCCCAATTCTCTAGCCAGGGCTAAAAGTGCCAAGGCTGAACTGCTTATGGCTATGGGGCAAAATGAAGCAGCAGAACAATTGGCTATGGAGGCAGTGGAACTCCATGAAGCGAACGGGTTCAAGCGGAATACCCTACCTCGGTACGCTACCCTTGCAAAGGCCTTGCTCAGAAATAAAAAATTAGGCGAAGCATCAGCTGCGCTGGGCAAAATACCGAATCCCGAAGCAGAGCAAAACTTGGAATTTAAAGCAGGGTATTACCTTGCCGCACTAGAGTTGGCCATAGAAGGACAAGACCTAGAAGAGAGTCGTCGCCTCCTTAAGCTCTGCGAAGCACTTGTTGAGCGTCTAGGCCAAAAGGAGATAGAAACCGCCTTTCGCTTGCTGCGTGCCAAGTATTTTATCCAGATCGGTCTCTATCGGGAAGCCAGTGCCGAATTATTCACTTACCTTGAACAGAATGATTCTATAATATCTATAAAAAACCAAATGATCGCAGCCAATCTCCGTGCGATGTATGAGACGGCTGAGAAAGAAAAACAAATTTCTAATCAGCAGTTGGCCCTTAGCAAGGCTCAATCACGCAATATGCAAATTTTGATCACCTTAGGGGCTTTGCTTGTACTAGGCGGAGTTTATTATGGGTTCTCCAAACGGCAAGCCCACATCAAGTCAGCCCTGCAAGAATCAGAAATTGATGCCTTGAAAAGGGAAAATAAGCTCATAGCCATGCAGTCTCTATTGTCCGGACAGGAAGAAGAAAGGCGGCGTATTGCTCAGGACCTGCACGATAATATTGGGAGTCTCATGACTTCTCTCAAGATGAAGGTCTTGGGGATACAGCGCGATCAAGCACAAACCCAATTGAGTAACCTGGTGGCGGAAGTAGATTCAATAATCGATCAGACTACAACAGAAGTAAGGCGAATCAGCCACAATATGACTCCTGTGGCCATGGAACTGACGGGACTTTCGGGCGCAGTAGAAGACTTAGCACACCAGTTGACTACAGAAGGTATCCGAGCGGATTTTGATTTAGATAGCCTAGAAGCAGTTGAAGATCAAGATAAAGCTGTAATCATTTACCGGATTATTCAGGAACTTGTTCAGAACGTTAGCAAGCACTCTCAAGCCGTAACCTGTTCGCTAAAGAGTGGGATTATAGGCCCACAACTCGTACTAGAATTTATAGATGACGGTAACGGATTGCCACAAGGGGACTGGAGTCATGCAAAAGGTATGGGGTTAAAAGGGATTCGATCTAGGGTGGAATACTTGGAGGGGGAAATTCATATGGAAAATGTTGAGGGAACTCGGTTTTATATAAGTTTACCGCTATGATTCAGGTATACATTATAGATGACCATCAACTGATAATAGATGCTATCCAGCAGCACCTCGAACCTATTGCAGATATAAACGTGATGGGGTCCAATACTTCACCATCTCTGGGTGTTCAGGAGGTAGAAGTATCCCAGCCGGATGTGCTGCTGCTAGATATATCCATGCCTGAGATGAATGGGCTTGTTTGTATGAATACGATCTTCTCCAAGAATCCTCAACAGAAAATTATTATCCTTTCTACCCATCAAGAAATCAGTATCATCAAAAAAGCGCTGAAAGTAGGTGCTAGGGGATATATTTCTAAATCGACAGGAATCCATGTAATTGATCAGGCTATACGGCAGGTTCATTCGGGAGAAAAATATGTGGGTAATGCTATAACAGAGCTTATCCTAGCGGATTTTAAGGCGGAAAGGAAACCCGCTACTACTTCCTACATCATTCCCACGCTCACCAATCGAGAAAAAGAGGTATTGAAACTGATAGCTGAGGAGGCCACAACAGAAGAGATAAGCCAAATGCTCTGTATATCAAAAAATACGGTTGAAACCCACCGTAAAAATCTCATCAGTAAGTTTCAGGTGAGAAATTCCGTGGGCCTGGTCAAGTCTGCAATTGAGTTCGGAATTTTGAGCTGAACCCTACTCTCTTCCGATTTTCTCGATAGGTAGGATAAACATGGAGCAATTTTTGTTTCCTATTTTTCCAATATAGAACCATCCGTCCTATGCGAATCCTACGTATCAGCCTATCTTTCATGCTCATCTTTTCCTTTTTATGGGCATCAGGACAACATCAAGTGCGTAATTGGCGAGAGATAGATCCCAGATCTTCCACAGATGCCTTTGATCAGTATGGTAAATTTCTTCGGGAGAGCTATCAATGGGAGTTTGAGGAACGATTAGATTTCCTCAAGCATGTGTACCATGCTTCCAAAACTTATGGGAACGATAGTTTGATATATACCTATAGTGAGAAATTGGGCGTCCTTTATCGAGAGGCGGATTCCATGTCTCAAGCCTTTATTTTATTGAGTGAGGCGATCAAATACAGTACAAATCCCAGGTTTAAGCGAACGGCCCTTAACTCGATGGGAGGTTTGCACTTGAAGAATAAGGATTATGACGCTGCATTGGATTATTACTTCCAGGCTGTGGAAGAGGCTAAGAAACTCAATGATGGTTCTGAAGCTTATCCGATTGGGAATATCAGTGAGGTATACGCCATTCTAGATGACTATGAAAATGCTATTAAATACCTAAAATACTCTATTGGTTTCTCTCATGCGCTGATAAGTCCAGAAAAGGAATATAGCCTGGTATACGATTATTCATACATTTCGAAGTATTTTTTGGATACTAAGCAAGGAGATTCTACGCGGGTATACCTGGAAAAGGCGATCGAAAATATTCAGAAAATCGATACAGTTAAACGACAAAAGTTTCAAGATGCCTGCTTTATCGGGAGTAATTATGCCGCAAATATTTACCTAGAATTGGGAGAAGCAGACAAAGCCAAATTCTACATTGAGGAAACGCGCAAGTTTGCACAAAACTTCTACTATTCTTCTGTATTGATTTTGGAGGCCCAATACTATATGTTGGTAAAAGACTATGCATCTGCACTAGAAATTTTAGAAAGCGAGGAACTCGAACGAACAGAGTATTCAGGTAAAACGGGTATTCTGGCTATGCAGGTGGAGTGTTTGAAGGGCTTGGGAGAACACAAGCGAGCCGTTGAAATACAAGAAGAGTGGATTGCTCATCAAGAGAAGCTCTTTGGGCAGGATCGTTTGCGCTTTAGCGCCTTTGCAGATGTAAAGTATGAAACCATAAGACGGGAGGAAGAAATTAAATCCCTACTACTTAATCAAGAAGTACAAGAACTGACCATTGAAAACCAACGTTTTGCCATGATCTTGAACGCTTTGATTGCTTTATTATTAGCGGGAAGTGCGATCTATCTCTGGCAGAGGTATCGCAATCGAAACCGCCTAAGCCAGTACTTACAGGAGCAGGTGGACTTAAAAACGCAAGATTTGAAAAAGGCCAATGAGGAATTGCGGGTACTCAATTTTGTGGCCTCGCATGACCTAAAGGAGCCTATCAATAACATTCGTAACTATATAGGCCTCATTCACACCAAAATTTCCAGTGAATCCAAGGCGAGTCTGAGCTTTTTCTTTGAAATTATTGACAATAGCATAGGCCAGATCTACACCCTGGTGGAAGATCTCGCGAAATACCTTTCTCTTGCTAATGATGAGGAGGTAGAAACCTCCCTTATCGACCTCGACCAATTGACGGATGAGGTGTTTTTGAGTTTAGATTCCTATGTCCAGGAGCGAAAGGGAGAACTTATCAATGCAGGTTTGCCAGAATTGTATTCCAATTCCTCCCTCATGCGAGTCATCCTCAAAAACTTGGTGGAAAATGGCCTGAAGTTCAACCAGGCCTCAGTCCCTAGAGTAGAGGTGAGCCACTGGGAAAACCCGACGAATCACCTCATTTCTGTTTCAGATAATGGGATAGGGGTTGAAAAGGAATTCCACACAAGAATATTCGAAAACTTCAAGCGGCTTCACAATCGCAGTGAGTATAAAGGTACGGGTATGGGCTTGGCAATCGTTAAACTCCTGGTGGAAAAGCTTGGTGGGAGTATTCGCCTGGAAAGTGTGGTGGGGGAGGGAAGTACATTCATTTTTTCTTTACCTAAACGCAGCTTCAGATATAACTAAGAGATAGAAGTACATACTGGATTAGTTTTTGTCTTATATTTCCAAGAATAGAATGAGCTTCTTTATGCGAATCATTTCCCACAGCATTTTATGGGTACTCGTCTTTGCTGTTGTTTGGGTATCGGGACAGCCTGTTCAGTCGAATTGGAAAGAAATAAACCCTAGTTCCTCACAGGAAGCTTTTGAGGAAGCTCAAACCTTTTTTCGAGAAAGCTATCAATGGGATCTAAGAGATCAAATCACCTATTTGAAACAGCTTCAGAAAGCTGCCAAAATATATGGGACCGATAGTATGGTAGTTCGCTTTAGCGAACCACTTGCCTATGTATATATGGATGCAGACTCTGTCGCCCAGGCCTTTGCCGTACTTAATGAAGCCCTTACCTATAGCCACGAACCAGCATTCAGAGGAGTTGTGTATAACGGCCTGGGAATTTTGTATTCAGACTATATGGACTTTGATGCCTCTTTAGAGTATTATTTCAAAGCTGTTGAAGAATCAAAGAGAAGTAAGGATGGATCTGAGGCTTACCCTATTGGAAATATTAGTCAGGTATATGCAAACCTTGGAGACTACGAAAATGCAATTAAGTACCTCCGGTATTCGATTGGATTTTCTCAAGCGATGGATCCACCCGAGAAGGAATATAGTTTGGTTTTTGACTACTCGATGATAGCAGACTTTTTCTTAGAGATAGAAAAGGAGGATTCATCTACATACTACTCAGAACTAGCGATTGAAGCAATTCGAAGGATTGATACCATTCAAGAAAGAAAATTTCGAGAGGCCTGTTTTTCTGGTTGGGCTAACCTTACAGGTTGTGCTATCAAAAAGGGGGATACCCTGAAAGCAAAACAGTATTTGGAAGAGGCACTTAACGCAACCATACGTCCTGAGTATGCCCATCAAATAGAGGCAAAATACCATGTTTTTATCAAAGACTATGAGGCTGCAATTACTATTCTTGAAGGAGAAGTTCTGGAAAAAATTGATGCAGGAAAGGAAGAAGTTTTGGCTTTGAAAGTGGAGTGCTACAAAGGGATGGGAGATTTTGCAAAGGCCGTCGAAGTACAGGAGGAATGGATTGCCTATCAAGCAGAGTTTTTCGGACAGAATAGGCTGAGATATAGTGCCTTTGCCGATGTGAAATATGAAACTATTCGGAAAGAAGAAGAGATTAAGTCTTTACGCTTAAAGCAAGAAGTACAGGAGTTGACCATCGAAAATCAGCGATTTGCAGTGTCCTTAAATGCGCTGTTGGCAATATTATTGGCTGGAGGGGCGATTTTCTTGTGGCAACGATACCGAAACCGAAATCGGCTGAACCAATACTTACAAGAGCAAGTAGACCTCAAAACCCAGGACCTGCGGAAAGCTAATGATGACCTGAAAGTCCTCAGTTTTGTAGCCTCCCATGATTTGAAGGAGCCCATCAATAATATCCGCAATTATGTGGGGTTGATTGAGAATAAAATTCCAGAAGTATCGAAGTCAAACCTGAGCTTTTTCTTTGAAATCATTCACAATAGTATCGGCCAGGTGTACACCTTACTGGAGGACTTGGCGAAATACCTAATACTAACCAATGGTGAATCGGTTGAAACTACCCTCGTAGACCTGGACAAGTTGACAGATGAGGTATTTCTGAGTTTGGATTCTTATGTCCAAGCGCGCAATGGAGAACTCATAAACGGAGGGCTACCTGAACTCTACACCAATTCTTCCCTTATACAGGTAGTCTTGAAGAACCTTGTTGAAAATGGCTTGAAGTTCAATCAATCCTCTATCCCTAGCGTGGAAGTTCGATACGAGGAGACACCTAACGAAGATCACATCATCGTATCAGATAATGGGATTGGTATAGAGGCGGAATTTTATGGCAAAATATTTGAAAACTTTAAACGCTTACACAATCGAGATGAGTACGAAGGCTCTGGAATGGGCTTAGCTATAGTAAAGCTGCTGGTGGAGAAATTAGGGGGAAGCATTCTTTTGGAAAGTACTATGGAAAAAGGAAGTACCTTTACGATTGCATTCCCTAAAGGAGCTGTTGAGAAACTTGGAGAAAGAGTGGACCTTATAAATCCCCTGCGTTCAATCTAATGTTTTTTTGTGAGGTTTAGGCGGGATGTAAGTACCTTCACTTCCTACGAATATTGCGATGGCCCACATACAATCCTATAAATCCTATTTCCCCAAAATTGCTGAGGACGTATTCCTCGCAGAATCTGCTACGGTTATAGGACAGGTAGAAATTGGGTCAAAAAGCAGCGTTTGGTACAACGCAGTCGTTCGTGGAGACGTAGGCCTATTAAAGATCGGAGAGCGGACGAGTTTACAGGATGGTGTAATCGTACATTGTACGACAGATATCTCTGAAACGCATATTGGCAATGATGTAGTAGTGGGGCATGGGGCTATTTTACATGGCTGTACTATTGCTGATGAGGTATTAGTTGGGATGGGGGCCATCCTATTGGATCTATGTGAGATTCCCAGCCATACCCTAATCGCAGCAGGGGCCTTGATTCCTGAAGGAAAAGTCCTGGAAGCTGGGTATATTTATGCAGGGGTTCCCGCAAAACCGATCAAACGAATGACGGAGGAGCAAATTGATAATATACTCATTACAGCCAACCGCTATGTAGGAAAAGCACGTTGGTATAGAGAAAGCCAGGGAGCGAGAGAGGAGAAATGAGAAGCCAGAGGGTAAATTTTGGATCTATCGATCAAGGCTCCCTTCTCTCTGTACAGCAGTCTCTATTCGGACCTCTTAAATAAAATTTCTTGAAAGGATCTCGAACATATCGAATTCATACCCTGATTGTAGCTATTGTCTTGGCTGCCTGTCAGCCGGATGAGATTCTTCCCCTGGAAGTTCGAGAGCCCTCTATTGATGCTGAGGTACAGGTATATGTAGATCGCTTTGTGGAGGAAGCCAATAAAAGAGGGGTGAATGTAGATGTGTCCGACTTGGGAATTAGCGTCAGAGAGCATATCCATCCTGTGAGAGCGGCTGGGGCATGTCATTATTTCTCTGAAAGCGAACATCCTCACATTTATATTGATACCACTTCTCTTAATTGGCAGCATAGTGAATATACGCGGGAAATGCTGGTCTTCCACGAGTTAGGTCATTGTCTACTAGATAGAGACCATAGGGAAGATTTGCTAGAAAATGGAAATTATGCTAGCCTTATGCGCTCCGACAAGGGGGTCTTATTTGGCACTCGACTCAATGCCTATAAACGAGCTTATTACCTGGATGAACTCTTTAATGAAAATCAAGGTCCTCCAGGCTGGTCAGCCCTTAGAGATACTGCACAAATCCCTTCCAACTCAATTGTATTCCAGGAAGATTTTGAGGACAATCGCTATAATTGGAAGCTGGGAAATACTGGGCAAAGTCGAAGAGAAATTGAAAACGATGCATTGCATATTCAATCCTTGGCCAAAGGAGCAATTTTTACGGGTAAACACATTTCAATTTCTCCCTATCAGGATTTCGAAGTAGAGGCCAAGATCCGCCTTGTAGAAGGAAATCGCCCAGTACTCCTGCAGTGGGGAGGGGATAGTCCCGAATCCCTGTTTTACTTCGGATATGGGGCAGATCGTTTTGCCATGTTGGGACATACGCAGACAGGAATTATTGGGGGGAGAACACATCCTGCCCTCCGCACAAATGGATTCAACCATTTGCGAATTCGCAAAACGGGGAATACCTATACCTTCTTTATCAACAACGAGGTATTTGACCAAACGCAATTTGAGCCTTTGGAGGGAGATCTATGGGGATTTTACATTGGCTCCTATGGTAAAATTGAAATATCCCATTTTTCCATTAAGAAATAGATCACGCGTATATGGATCCCCATATAATTTTTGGTTTGCTATGGATAGGATATTTTACCCTTCACAGCCTTTTGGCTGACCCTCGAACCAAAGCTTTTGCAAAGCAGCTTTTGGGAAAGTATTTTCGATGGTATCGGATTTTTTACAATCTATTGGCACTGGGATTATTGGCACCTATCCTTTTGTACCGGGATAGTTTTTCAAGTCCTCAATTCATTGATTTTCCGGGAAAGGAAATATTGGCTGGAACCTTGGCTTTCTTAGGCTCCTTAATCATGTATTTGGCCTTTCAAAGCTATGATACAGGAGAGTTTTTGGGTCTTAAGAATCCAGAAGGCCTCTATCAAGAACTCGCTACCAGGGGATTGCACGCCTACACCCGACATCCCTTGTATTTTGGAACCATCATCTTCTTGATAGGGTATCTGTTATATGCCTCAAGCCTTTCTGCCGTAGTTACGGTCGGTGTCATATTTCTATACCTATTTATCGGTACCCTATTGGAGGAAAGAAAGCTCCTGGTTCAGTATGGAGATACCTACAAGGCCTACAAGAAGCAGGTAAAAATGTTGATTCCTTATGTATTTTAAGTGGTTATATAGTCTTTTGTCGATAGTCTGTAGTTGGGTGCGAATAGATCGAGCTCCTAAAAGTTCTCTACCTACCGACCACCCATCAGCCACGAGAAACCTAATTTCTCTCCTCACTCCTCTGAGTTCTCTCTTCCTAATAATTTCCTGCTTCCAGACGAGAGATGTAGAACCTCCTTCAAGCAGCACTTCAGACTGGGTGAGCCCTACGGACTACCAGATTTTGCTGAACAACTTTCAAATAGCAATCAATCAGCTGAATGTTCAGAATTATTTGCGCGTCTTCAATACAGATGTATTTCGATTTACTCCAGCGTCTTCACTAGCTGACGACAACCAAAATCTTTGGTCAAATTGGTCTTCTTTGGATGAACAAACCTACTTGGAAAATACCATTGCCCGGCTAAGAGGCCCTTCAGGGAATACCCTCATTTTGCAACAAACGGATTTGCAGGATTTTGGAGATTCAATCCAATACGCTGGAAACTATACCCTGCGCTTTAACCACAATGATACCACTTTGACAGACCTCTTTAAAGGCCAACTCCTCTTTATCATTCGCCGTAATACCTTCAACGAATTGGAAATCCATCGATGGGAGGACTTAGAAACCGTTCCAGACTCTAGTTGGAGCTTACTTAAGCAAAAGTTTATTCAGTAGGTATAAAAGGGCTTTGGGAAGGTAGAAATGAGAACAGACACTGCGTTGCCCTTGAGGGAAGTAAAATGAATACGGACTAAATGAGAGTCCTTCAATCCCCCAATCATTTTGCTTAAATACGCCAGAAAATGTTAATAAAATTGGCATAAATGTAATAAAATTAGTATTTTTGTTATTTTAATTAGTATTTATTGTGTAGCTTTACCTCATAAAACTTTAAAACCCCTAACTCCACCCTCATGTCAACTCAGAAATTCATCCACAACGAAATTGAAATTCAGGCCTCTGCAGAAGAAATTTGGGATGCACTCACCCATCCCGCCAAGACCCAGCAATACATGTATAATTGTGAAGCGTTAAGCACTTGGAAAGAGGGAGACGAACTTCTCTGGAAGGGTGCTCAAGATGGAGTCGTCTATGTCAAGGGGCGGGTCGTAATCTTCGATCCGGAGAAGACCTTAGCCTATACAGTATTTGATCCGAATGGAACCTATCCTGATATTCCTGAAAATTACCTAACTGTAACCATGACTCTGGAAGATAGAGAAGAAGGGATTTTGCTCAAAGTAAGTCAGGGAGATTACTCTCAAGTTGCCAATGGAGCAGACCGCTACGAAGACACCCTGGATCAGGGAGGCTGGCAAAGTGTCATTCAAGGGATCAAACGCGTAGTAGAAGGGGAGTAAGGGACTGTAAATGCTCCAGTAATCTCTAACTTGAAGCTTTAGCAATTGGTATTTGACACCAGAATCAGGCTTAAACTTGGATTGGGTTTTTTCAGTTTTATCGTTATTGAAGAGGAGCTTGCAAAGTCTATTGTATATGCTCCAGTCGTACAGAAATCAAAATTTTCTGTAGTTTCTACCCATGAAACTGCTGTTAGCTCCTCGCATTCAAGACCTCCTCTATCTGACTGTATTGCTGCTCACGAGCTATTTGCTGATTTTCCATAACTTAGGCAAAGCACAAATCCGCATTTGGGATGAAGCTACCTATGCGAACAACGCCATAGACATGTATGAACAGCCAGGGAATCCCTTGGTTATCAGGCACCTAGGAGAGCCAGATTTATACAATGTAAAACCTCCCTTAGTTATATGGTTACAAGCCTTGAATATGCATATTTGGGGGGTAAATGAATGGGCTATTCGTTTTCCTTCTGCGCTATTTGGACTCTTTACGGTTCTTACCTTGTATGGCTTTTGCAGTCATGTATTAAATAATCGATTAGTAGGCTTCTTGGCGGGAATGATCCTATTGAGTTCCGCTGGATTTATTCGAAACCATGTGGTTAGAACAGGGGATTTAGATGCTGCATTGGTATTCTTTTCGATGTTGCTACTCATGGCTTTTTGGGCACTCATGCTCACAAACCCCAAAAATAAGAAGCCTTATTATATCTTATTGGCTGTTGGAATAGTTGGGGCTTTCTTGAGTAAAGGAATTGCTGCCCTTTTCTTCTTTCCAGCCATGGGGTTCATGGCCTTTTTTCCCCTAGGATATAAGCCCTTGAAGGATTTTTCTCTGTATGGGGTAGTACTACTAAGTCTACTTGGATGTGGAGCATACTATGGCCTGCGTGAGTTAGCTGTACCGGGTTATTGGCCTGTTTTAAGAGACTCGGAGTTTATTCGGATTAATACAGAGGTAATGAGTTGGCACCTCCAGGCAGCGGACTACTATTGGCAGGAACTCAAAAACAAACATTTTGCTCATCTATTTTGGGGCTTGCCACTGGTTCCCCTTTCCTTTTTGTTTGTTGCTTATCGATCAAGATCCTTCTATTTCCTTGTGTATGTGTGTTTCGCTGTTCTGGGCTATTTTCTGTTAATCTCCTATCCCCCAGTTAAATTGAGTTGGTATGATGCGCCTCTCTTACCGGTTCTTGCCTTGGCTCTCGCCTTTTCTGCTAATCAGATTTGGGAAACGTTATGGAAGCGTATTTCCTTAAAATATCCCCTTATTAGGAAAATGGAAGGAATCTACCTCCTTATCCCCCTGTTCCTCATCCCTTTGTATGCTCCTTACTCAAAACTATGGAAGGATATGCGCTGGGCAGAATCTCATGCACAGGGGCTTGAATTAGAAGGAGCCTTCCTGAAGTATTTGGCGCAGAGTCGTCCCGAACTCGATTCCCTAAAGATCCTCAAAAATGAGTCATATACCGAGCATTATGATCCCGTCCTTTTTTACATCCGTGCGTTTCAGCACGAGCAGAAACTCGGGAAAATCGAGTTAATTAAAGCCCCCCCATTTTCACCGGGAGAATGGGTTATGGTAGCCAAACCGGAGGACATGGCTCAAATAGATTCGCTATACGCGTACACCCTTGAGGAAATATGGCAGGATGCTAGGTTGATATATATAGAGGATACCTTATGAGTAAATAGACTAATGTCATTACATGTAACTACTCAAAAGTAGTTGCATATACGCACCCCATAATTCACTCTAGGTTCAGCCTCCAACCCTTAGGGTATTTCACTTCGTAGCTAAAGTTTAATGCTTGAATCGCACTGGGTTCGATATCCAGTTTCCAGGTGAGCCTTCCTGTTACGCCATCCTTTTTTGCCGCTCCAAGATCTAACTCCTTTACCTGTATGTCTCCATCTGTACTAAGAGGGAGTTGGTCCTCAATCCGAATGGAAATCGGCTGCTGTTTGTTATTTCGAATGCGAATTTCCCAATTGCGACTTTCAATCTGGTTATTCCCAATCCTCTCCTGTTTGCTGGAATACTTGGGCCTTATGTTCAAGGCGTAGGGGTTGGCTAATATCATCTACACGGACATTATATCGAGAAAACCAGCCTGCGTTTGCTACTACATAACTTAGGGAAAAGGTAGCTTGG
>JBCCTX010000035.1:0-35712 GCA_039197765.1 Bacteroidota bacterium | reverse complement strand
CATCGGAAGGGTTTATCTCCTCTTCTTTGATAGGTTCATTGATGAATAAATCCAAAATTTTGTAGGAAACATCTACAGCATCTATGTGCTCTGAGTTTGAGTAAACGACCACTCCTATATTCAATTCGGGAATACAAATGAATTGAGAACGCATACCTACCCCTCGTCCACTGTGATTGAAGGTTTTATATCCCTTATAGGGGGAAATGAACATCCCTCTTGCATGTTTCATCTTCTCTCCATTATTCAAAGTATCTAGCTGTGTAAGGAACGCTTTTAATTGAGAAAATGGGTGAGATTTGTCTAAGAATACTTGCGTCCATTTTGCCAAATCCAGTACAGTACTTTTCATTCCTCCAGCCCCTATGCAAAGGGTTAATGAGGTAGGGTGTTTATACACATCTCCCTCTTTATAATAGGGGTATGCCCTATTTACGACTACTCGGTCTAAGTCACTTTCATAGAAGCTATCGGTCATATCTAGTGGCTCAAACAGTTCTTTTTTAGCAAATTGATGGATAGTCATGCCCGAAACTCGTTCGATAATTAGCGCCAACAACACATAGTTGGTATTGGAGTAAAGCATTTTTTCCCCTGGAACATTATTCACCCCACTCTGCCGGAACATAAGTTCTTGGATCATTTTATTGGTATACCCTCGATGCTTAAAATCGAATCCAGCTAAATCAAGCAGTACGTTGTGGTTCCTTATACCGCTGGTGTGGTTCAAGAGGTTCTTAATTCTAATCGTATCGCCATAGAAGGCTAACTCTGGGACATACTTCCTGACATCATCATATATCGACAATTTTCCCTGATATGCCAATATACCGACACAGGCTGAAGTAAACTGTTTGGTCACCGAAGCCAAACCAAAGACAGTTGAATCGTTGTACGGCACTTCGTATTCTAAATTCACACTGCCTCTACTGTCATGATAAATAAGCTTACCATCCTGAATGACTCCTATAGTTAAGCCGGGATTCGATTCATTTGGTACTTCTTTAACCAACAGACCATCAAGATAGCTGTTGATATGCGATTGGCTAAAAAGGTGAGCAGATAGGCATATCAGAACAAGAAAAAAAGAGATTTTCATCCTATGTAAATTAATGGTTTAGGGGTGATTTAGCTGCAATTCTTAATGTATCTATTCGTAGGTATACGCAGCAACCTTGTTCCAGTTTTCATCACCAAATGTATAATTCCCCTTACCTTTAAACCTGTTGAATTCCCTTCTTCTAGGGATTCCAACAATTGACCTGAAACAGCTCACATAGCCCAATAGCGCGATACAGATATATCGCGCTATTGGAGTTTCAAAAAGCTCTCAAAAATCTTTTGTAAAGGCCTTATTCCTGATGATATACCAACAAGGGTACCATAGAATCAAGGCTCATTTCCTGGGTTTGACTACGCTGAAAGAACTGCTGCAAGAGGTTTCGTTTGTTACGTGTCATTACCAGGAGGTCCATTTCATTGAGTACCACAAATTCGTTCAATGCCCGATGGGGATTGGGGTGATTGAGAAATTCATACTGTACTGCAAGGGGCTTTAATTTAGGTACGCGTTGTTTGATCTTCTCCTCGAACCAACTAAACTTGTAGATCTCATAGTTAGAAGCTGCTTCTGGGGCTATGTGGACGATATGCAGTTCGGCCTCAAGAAAGCCTGCTAAAGAGGCCACTTCCTTAAGTATATCCTCATCCTCTTCGAGGTAGTTACTGGCATAGGCGATTTTTTGTATGCCCTTGAATGCGTAACCCAGAGGAATGATGAGTATTGGGCAATGCGAGAGGTTCATGACCTGAGAGGAGTTTGTCCCTAGCCAGCGTTTGATGCCGTCCGCACCGTTTGTACCCATCAGTATAAGATCTACCTCTTCATCCTCTGCGGTCCGAATGATTTCTGGGACTACACCTCCTAAGGTAGTTACCATTTTAGAGGGAATACTAGGATCAATTCGCTGAATCTCCGTGCGCAATTCCTGGTAGCGCTCGCGGGCGATTTGCTCAAACGTATCTTGATTGATATGTATATATCCAAAGGGAACATCCATCGACTCCAGCATGGGATTGACATGCATCAGGACAATATTTCCATAAACCTTGCGTGCAAATTCTACACAATATTCAAATGCAGGGAGCATCTGCTCGGAAAAGTCGGTTGGGTGGAGAATCTTTTTCATAACCTGGAGATTAGAGTAAATCAAGAAGGCTTTACAGAGGAAAGTAGGTGCTAATTTTTCCTCCCTTCATGTTCTAATTTCTCGTTTCCAGGATAAATTGTAAAAGGGAAAAATCATCTCTCTCCATGAGCTTAGTCACTCAAAAGGCACAGTTTGAGGGTAGGGGTTCCTCCTCGTCTAGAGTAGGTGCAAAATTGGGGTCTAGTAGGGCTCGCTCGAAGCCCTCATTTATAGAACCCTTTGCCCCAAAATCGGAATAACCCGTATTATTCATATGAACGCGCACCCAGATGGATTGGTCTGCTGAAACGGGAACGGGTGAACCCGAGCGGGTAAAGGGTTGTTCATCTACATGGCTATGGGCGAGAATTCTGCGGTAAAGTAGGGTACCGGAGTCGCTTACCACTTCCCACCAGTCGGCGTACTGGTCGCAACCTGTATCCGGACTGGAGATTCTCACCGAAAAGGAGTAGGCACCCGAACTCCCCTGGGCAGTAACCGATTCGATTAAGGCTTGGGAAGACTGCTCTGTAGGATCTACTACCTGCCGGGCAATAGGATCACAGGAGAGCGCCCCTAACCCGGCATAAATTAACGCCCAAAAGTATATAGTCTTCATGGAAGTGAATTTATAGAAATGTTTTAGGAATTGAAATGGGTAATGTGGTCGGTAGTCCATAGTTAAATAGTCCATAGTCCACAGTTCCAGAAAGAAATCCTGCCTGGAGGGTTGAATAGTTAAAGAGTCGATAGTCCACAGTTTAGGTTGTAAGTTCAGGGTATCTCAGTGTCCGTCATAATCCGTCCTAAAAAGTCAGTGGCGAAAAGGGTTCTGGGTTAAATATAGTTAAGTAGTCAGTGGTCGATAGTCGGTAGTCCGTAGAACCTTTGATCAGAGATCAAAGTATAACTAAACTTCAAACTTCAAACTTCAAACTTCAAACTTCAAACTTCAAACTTCAAACTTCAAACCTACCCCCCTTCATGGCCCTGTGCCTTCTCCAAGCCGGAACCCCCAGGCCACATAGACAAATCGCCCTATATTGGGTCCACCATATAAGCCATTTTGTTGGCGGTTGAGCAGGTTCGATCCGGCTATTTTGATCATACTTCCTATCTGAGGAATAACTTTTGAGATCTGTGCATTGATAAAGTATTGGGCGGGAATCTCGCCTGAGAACTGCGGGGAGGAATCGAAGCGATAGGGGCCTACCCATCGAAAGTTAAGCCCAGCATTCCAATTGGGGATTCCAAAGATTTTGAAATTGTTGCCAGATACACCTAGGTTGAATTTATGTTCCGGAGTATTGTAGGCGGGAATGAGGGGATCGTCTTTTACCTGTATGATTCGGTTCCAGGAGTAATTACCTGTAAGGGTGAGTTTATCACTGGGGTAAAAACTTACGCCTGTTGAAAATCCTGTGGTAAAGGTTACATCTTGTGCATTGGCAGAAAAGCGGAATATTCTAGGGACTCCTGGGAATCCTTGGAAAAAGGGGACTTGTAGACCGATTTTATACCCGATAAAGTCCCGGTAGCGATTCAGGTAGTAGGTGGCGTTTACTACCAGTTTGTTGTCTAGGTAAATCCCATCATAGGCAATTTCTCCTGCAATGACCTTCTCCGGTACAAGTCGATCTTCATTGAAGCGCACGAGAATAGTTGTATCGAGGTTGGGAGACTCCAAGTATTCTTCGAAAGACTCCTGAGTGATCAGGTTATTGTATCCATTTAAATTCCCTAGTAGGATGGCATTTCCCACGCGGAAGTAGTAGTACTGCTCGATCAGGTTAGGGTTGCGCAGGGCAGATGAGAGGGAAGCCCGCATTTGATGACGTGAAGACACGCGATAGGAAGCGGAGAAAACAGGACTGACCAGGTAATCATAATTTTTGGTTTTGTCTATTCGTGCAGCAAGATTCAACTTTAGTCGTTCGTCAATCAATCGCTCTTCAATACCTAGGTAGGCCCCAAACTCGTATACCTTAATGTCCAAGCCGGAGGTGTCACTAAAAATCGTTCCTTCAGAATCTGGACGATACCAGCGGAAGTTTCCACCTACTGTCAATTCATCCACAAAGCCCGGCTTGAATCGATACTCTCCATGGACATGGTAGAGTTTGGAACGGTCTATATATCGCGTCCCTCCTTCGGAAACAGGAATACTGGTGATTTCATCAAAGATCTCTTGAAACTCATTGCTTTCTGGAGAGAGGTAGCGGCTATTTTGGCTCGCCAAGGTTTCATCATGCCAGGCCTGGAGAGAGTCGGGGTTTGCCCCAAGTACCTGGTTGGCCAGGTCAAAGTCGTAAAAGAAATCGGGAGGTCCACCCAGTTCTGGGAAATTGGGAAGCGCCTTAACCTTGGGATTAATATTGCGGAACCAATAGTTTTTGTATCCATCCAGCCAGTCGCCATTACCCCTCCAACGCTCTTGAATGAGGTAAGCCGTGGTCACAATGTCATAGGTATCCCCGGCATTTTCTTCAGTATTGTAAAAGCGGAGGAAAAACTTATCGTCCTGCTTGATTTGAAAACGGTTTTGTAGGACCCATATATTATTGAGGCTAAGCCTATTGTCCAATTGCATTACAGTTGTACCTTGCCCATAGCTTGAACTGGCCTTTATCTCCCAATCCTGGCGAGGTTTGTAGTGAAGGGCGGCGCTGAGTTTGGCGTTGTAGCTATTGTAGTCTGCGAGATCCCTTTCCCAATAGCCCGTTCGGTAAAAGCGCCCAAGTCCTGGATGGCGAAACTGCTCAAATAGGGAAGTGTATACCCCCTCAATTTCATCTCCATATCGGTTCACTGCGTCATAGCCTCCAGGGTTATCTGCAAAAACGCTATCCTCTAAAGAGCCCCGAGAAGGGGAGCGGTCATCCGCTTCCCAATCGTAAATTTCTTCATAAGAGCCATTTATTTTAAAAGCCCATTTGGGAGGTCCGTTTTTTCCACCAAAAGCTTTCGCATACCGGATTGTAGCCCCACGGTAATCCCTTTCGCCTCCTTTTACCAAGACTTCCAAGCCCTGGTGAACAAAGGGGTCCTTTGTCCGCATGCTGATGACTCCGTTAAAGGCTCCAGGCCCAAAGTAAACTGAACTGGCTCCAATGACAAGGTCCACGCCTTCTACATCCAAATCAGATAGTCCGACAAAATTCCCCAAAGGATAATTCAGCCCAGGAGAAGCGTTGTCAATGCCATCGATCAATTGGAGCGAACGTATAGGCGTACTGGAATTGAAGCCTCGCGTATTCACCACCTTGAATCCAAAGCTTACCGTTAGCATATCTACCTCTCGCAGGAAGGTGAGCCCTTCGTAGAAACTGGCCTCAGTAGTATTCTGAATTGCTTTTAGATTCAAGGTCTCAATGGTTAGGTCAACCCGCTCCTTGATTTCTGAGCGACCCTGGGAAGTAATTTCTACCTCTTCCAGGGTCATATCCGAGGGAAGCATTCGGATCCGATGCGTTTTCTCTAGGTTTTCTACTGTGTAGGTATAGGGTTCGAAGCCCAGCAAGGTAACTATAAGATTAAAGGGAACTACTGAAGGGGCTTTAAACCGAAATTCCCCTCGATAATCTGTATAAGCTCCAGAAGTAGTGCCTTCTAGAACTACTTGTGCCCCCACGAGGGGTTCACCAGATTCTTCACTAAGAATCTTGCCTTTTACAACTTGGGCATGAACAGTTAAAGTCTGGAAGAAACACAGGAGAACGAAAATACCCCTAAGAATCTTGTTGGCTCTAATACAAGCCTTACAACAGCGATGGACTAACATGGAGTAGTAGTAGGTTTAGGTTTAAACAAATATACCTTTTTTCTTTATTTTCTGTATGAACAAAGTGCCAGAGAATACTGGAATGGATAGTTACAGGGAATCAAAGAGATTGAATAGAAAAGGTCTATTACTACATTCATTTTACTTAGGTCGTAATAGGTGCGGGATAGGTGTTTATGAGAGGAAACTCTCAACAAACATTTCGCTTTGTAGGAGGTTCGTAGCTATGGCATCTATTTTATGCAGTCTCCTTCAATAAAGGAGATTAATTTCGAAATGGGTATCTATATACTGAGGCTGACTTTGAAGGACAGGCCATTTTCCAAAGCCTACTTTGGGGTTCATATCAATATGGAATTATGCTTCCAAGGTATTGTAAATCCGGTTCGTATATAGCTGAAGTTGTATCAGGCACTTAGGTCTTAAGGGAAATATTATGGGTTAAGTAGGGGATAAAGATTACAAACGCATTCGTATCATGGCAAAGAAGGAATAACCCTATTCCTTGGACATTCCTGCGATCCAATTTCGAATCAACTCTATTCCTTCATGGTGTAACAGCTTTCTACTGAGTTCTGGCATCATAACACCGGGGTCTTCTGATTCCATTCGATATACAAGGATTGAAGCATTGGGGTTTCCTGGGTCAATATCATACTTTCTTCCTCCGGATCCACGTCCTGCAGCAATGGGGCTTTTGCGAATACCCAACTTTGCAGGTTCTTCCGTATGTATATCTAGGTATAAGCCTGACGTATTTGCCGGCCCATCAGGGTTATGGCAGTGTGCACAGTTGATATCGAGATAGCCTCGAGCCCGTTCCTCCCTAGAACCAGAAAGGGGATCCTTCCAAATGGGTACACTAGGTACAGATGTGAGAGCTGGAAGCTCAGTCAGCACGCCTTTAGCTTCCCAGTAAGAAAGTTGATTGAGACGCTCTCCAGATGGATAAGTGTAAGCTCCATTTAGCTGTCGAGCTGAAGGTCCAATAGGCGTAAGGATCTCCCCACGGAGATGACACCCCTTACATTGGTTCATATTAGGTACTACATAGGATAATTTCTGCTTTTTCCCTTTATCATCCTTCCAGCTTACTTCTTTTCGTGCCCCTGCTACATCTAGCATAGCATCCGTTTGTTCCGCATTCCACACATAGGGAAGAGCTTTCCAACCCGCTTTTTCGTTTAGGAGCACACGAGTCTCCATTAACTGTCTTCCCTTCTCAGGGTTTCGTGCGTCTACAGGATAATAAAAGGTTTTTACAATGGCCGTTCCAACCGGAAAGTCCAATACCAGAGAATCGTCATAAGAAACTGTTTTTCCCTCGGGAAATCTTATAAATCGGGCTTTAAGTGCATAGTCAGAAAACAGGGGAGTATTTAGCTCGTAGGGGATAACATCCTCAGCGGGAATCATCTCTGCAATATCCCCCTGGAAAAATCCATAATCAGAAAGCTTCATTTTATATCCCACAACAGGAGCAGGATAGGATATCCAACTCACTAAAACCACTCCTCCCAATAAAAGGAGAATAGTAGTCCATTTTATCGTACACATAAGTTGAAAAGTACTTAAAATCTTGGAACCAGAACGTGATGATCTTAAATCCGGTGTGTTCTTCTATCTTCTTCTGCCAATTTCTTCTACCTCTGGAAGATTTTCCCGCTCACAATTGAAAGGAGCAAGATCCTGATTGAGATTCTTAAACCCATTTTCGGCATCAAGGTTTCCAAAACTCTCATTTTTGTTGTTTCGAACGCATATTTGGTATTCAGACTTTAGGTTTCCTTGATCATCTAGGTGCTCTTTATTGGGAATGCCATCATAGATAATATGGGGTACATTTCGCTTGAATTTAAGTGCGATAAGTTTTCCAAATCTACTTTTAAGTGAAGGCCAGCTTTTCTTGCGCTCATATACATTATCGTGCACCGATACCCTATAGGTATAAGGATCGTACCCATCGTCATCAAAAGTCCGTTCGGTAATATAGTAACTGGAAATCCCCGTACTTAGCGTTTTATTGTTGATTATTTGGTTGTCGAATACCTCTACATCTGCTGCAGCAAGGACCATAACTCCCGTCCCTGGAGGGATATCGGAAACACTATTTCCCGGAGGGGCAAAATTTTTAAAATTATTTTCTCGGATCTCATTTTTAAATACTCTTACATTTCCTCCATTTTTCTTGATGAGTCCTGGCAAATCAAACACCAGAATTCCCCCTGTATTTCCTTTCGCAACATTGTTATACACATCAGCATCTGTGGAATTTTCAATTTCAATCCCTGCAACATTCCGGTACACATTACAATTGCGAACAATAATATGCTCAGACTGTCCGACGTAAATCCCGGCATCAGAAGCTCCAATGGCTTCGCAACCATCGATTAATACTTTTGAGCACTGAACGGGGTATAGTCCATATGCGCCATTGGTCTTTTTGGGTCTTCCCGTCCACTCAGTACGCACATTGAGAAAGGAAATCCCTGCAACATCCTGGGTTTTAATGGCGTCTCCTTTGGCATCTAGGACGGTCAAATCTTGGATGGTGATGTTTTGTGCATTGGTAACTTTAATCCCCTCGGCTCCTTCAGACTGACCTTTGAAGGAAAGAAAAGTCTTATCAATTCCCGCACCTTTTATGGTAATATTTTTCTTCCCATCTAGCCAAAGGCTTCCCTTTAACGTGAATTTACCTGCCTCAATTTCTATGGTTCCTCCATCCTCTACCATAATAAATTGAGTCTGTAGGGCTTTTTCCGCGGCTTCCTGTGCCGAAATTGTAGCAATGAAGCAGCCAATTATGAGTAGTAGTAGATATTTTTTCATATGCTCAAGATAATAAGTAGTCCTAAAAAATAGAACATAAAAGTTGAATGAATCTCAAAGATTTTTGCGTAAACCAGTGTTCTAATCCTCCTATTATCTGGTATTTATGAACTCCTACCGCATGATATAAAAGTAAAAATACATAAAAATCGAATTTCCTTACAGGTCTATAATATTAGCGGGAAGAGTGGAGTTATTTTATGGAGAAAAATATTTTTAAGTTCTGTTTTAATCAGTCTCATAAATAAATGAGAAAATCTGCTTTTTCAACTGTTAAAAAGAATATTAACAGAATATATCGCTTAGTCGAATCTGGTCAATTCCGAAAGGCTTTGGACGAGTTCCAGGAGACTCCTTTCGAGTTTGAATCTATAGGAGTGATTCGCGAACTCAACCAACTCGAGCAGGAACACCAGCATTCTGATTTGGATACCAATTTCTATTTGATCCAACGAGATCGATTACGGTTGCTTATTCTTGAGCTAGCAGATAAACTTGAGCGGCAATACCGTGAAACTTTTTTATGGGAAAGAGCCCGTTTACGGAGAAAAGATAAGCATTTCCAGACTTATTTAAAGGAATTTCCCAAAGGGAAGTATGCGGAGGATGCCGCTTGGCAAGTGGCTCAATTGGAGAATTCCAGGGCTAGCTATGAAAGCTATATGCACCAATATCCTGGGGGAATCTTCTGGGATGAGGCCCAAAAAATATTGGAGGATGGGGATTTTACCTTTGCCTTTCCCCCAGGATCTAAAAGGCAAAAGGTCTGGAAGAGACTGTTCTCATTTGACATGATTTTGATAGGAGGAATCCTCCTCGGGGGACTCTTGCTAATGCTCCTTTTTCGTTCTTTTGTATTCAATTTTTTAAAAGCTACCCCCAAGCGATACGAGCAAGTTGTTTCGCTTGAAATGGGCCAGTTAATGGTAAAAGTTGGCGCGGACCCTATTCTCAGCGCTTTCCACACAGAGGAAGATAGCCTCCATTTGCTAGCACCATTTGAATTTGGAAAGTATGAAATTACTCAAGCGCAGTGGGAAAAGGTGATGGGCTACAATCCCAGCAGTTCTGAGGCTTGTGCAGATTGCCCAGTTGTGCAGATTTCCTGGTACGAGGCTATTCTGTTTTGTAACAGATTGAGCGAGATACAGGGATTAGACCCTTACTACCTTCTCGACACCACCCTCCAGTATGTGAACAATGAGAATATCCACTCCAATAGGGAATGGGTAGTGGAAAGAAATCCTACTGCCAGTGGATTTCGACTTCCTGGAGAATCCGAATGGGACTATGTCTATAAATTGGGACAAGTAGCCTCCTTTCATATTAACGAAAACCGAGAAAAGAGTTTGGGAAATTTTGACTACCTATTGCCAACAATACACCCAGTCGGTACGCAGGTCCCCAATTTGTTAGGGATCTATGATATGGAGTCCAATGTATCGGAGTGGTGCTGGGATTCTTACACCCAAGTTCTTCCCCTGGAATCCGCTGAAACTTCCTCCCTTATTCCCAAAGTTGTGAAAGGCCCAAACTACCTAGAACTATCTGCTAAGAAAACCCCTGTAAATCGGAAGGCAGTTTCCCCCTTTACCAGGGTTGCAAACTTGGGATTACGACTTGCCCGAACCCTTCCACCTTTTATGGATATGGTCCCAATTCAAGGAGCTACTTTTGAAGTAGGAAGTGAGTCTATGGGAAGCCGGCCCAACGAAAGACCCATTCGAGAAGTGGAGGTAGAGGCCTATAGTATTGGAAGGTATGAAATTACACAAGCCCAATGGGCAAGCGTTATGGAGATTGATACCTTTACTACTTGCCCTGAATGCCCTGCGTTTAAAGTATCTTGGTATGATGCTGTGTCGTTTTGTAACAAACTCAGCCAACTACATGGGTACAAACCCTATTATAAGGTAGTCTCCCAACCACTTTTTACGCGCTTTTTAAACCCCGAAGAAAGGGGAATATGGAAGATATCCTATGACACAACAGCGAATGGGTATCGCCTCCCAACAGAAGTGGAATGGGAGTTCGCAGCAAAAGGAGGGAGGGATGAGGCAGAATTTTCAAAATATCCAGGATCTCACACACTTAAAGAGGTCGCATGGTATGTAGAAAATACCCTGTTTGAGCGATATGAAAATGATACAACTGCTTTCCTACGATTGGCAGATATTTCCCCACAACCTGTTGGAGAAAAGGAAAGCAATTCCTTGGGTATATACGATATGGCTGGTAATATATGGGAGTGGTGCGAAGATACCTATCACATGTATCCTTCAGGAGTATCTCCATGGCTATCAGAAAATTTTCCTTATACAGATAAAAAAATGCGGAAAGTGTTAAGAGGAGGAGGATATTTGAGTAGCGCCTATTACTGTCGTATCCCCGTACGAATGGGGCGATATCCCACGCTACAAAGTAAATCATGGGGGTTTCGGGTTGTCAGATCTTTGGAGAATTGATCCCGAGTAGGAAGGCCTGAAGTACGCCTTTTCCGTCTTCAGAACTTCAATTCTAGACAAAATTAGGATTCTCAAAACAAATCATAATAATTTTCCTGACAAACGTGTTAAATTAGGGTATTACCGAAAACCTTAGATAGTTCATAGTTTAACACTCGGTTGAATACCTGCATGACGGATTCTACCTTTTCGACCCTCACAAAGACCCTGAATTATGTCCGGGAATTGGTCAAATCCGACCAACTTCGCGAAGCATTGGCAGGGTTTGAGCATACTCAATATGAGTTTGATTCGATTGGCCTTATCCGAAGCTTGAACCAATTGGAAAGGGAGAAACGCTTGGGAGAGGTAGAAGATCGGATGTACAAAATTCAAAAGGCCAATTTGAGTTCACATATCCTTCAGCTTGTAGAAAGGATGGAACGTGAATCCCGAGAGGAATATCTATGGTCCCGTGCCAGCCAAACCCAGACCCTTAAACCCCATCTGGAGTACTTAAAAGAATTTCCAGGCGGGCAATATGCTGAAGAAGCCTTTTGGTCGGTAGCGAGAATAGAAAATTCTCAGCAAAGTCTTGAAAACTATCTCCAACAATTCCCGCAGGGAAAGTACTGGGAGGAGGCCATTAAAGCCATTGAAGGCCGAGCTGCTCTCGAAAACCTCCCGATTCCTACTCCCAATGTAGGCCGTAAATCCTATTTCGCCTTCGATATGTACATGGTCGGGGGGATATTCCTGATAGGAAGTTTTCTCTTTCTACTCATGCGATATGTTCTTTTCCCTGATTTCTTTGAGGACAAGCGTCGCAATCAGCAATTTATTTCTTTGCGGATAGATTCCCAGATGGTAAAAATCGGAGGAGGCTCGTATCCCTACGATTGGGGAGAGCAGAAACCGCTTACCATTCAACTCTCCCCTTTTGAAATTGCCAAGTATGAAGTCACTCAAGCACAGTGGAAGGAATTGATGGGGATGAATCCCAGCCATCATAAGAATTGTCCTGACTGCCCGGTAGAGAGTGTATCCTGGTATGAAGCGCTGGAGTTTTGTAATAGACTTAGTGTTAGGCAGGGTATAGAACCCTATTACGTACTAGATTCCCTTTCCCAAGACCCAGATAATAAGGACTTGTCTGATTTCCAAAAATGGCAAGTAGACATAAATCCTCTTTCAATAGGGTACAGGCTGCCTACAGAAGCAGAGTGGGATTATGTCTACCGAATTGGAAAATTGGGGGAGGAAGGAATGCCTCAACCCGAGCCAAAATCTAAAAATTGGGTTAGTATGTTTGGTCCGAGGACTGAACCTGTTTCAAGAGTTAAAAGCAATACCATTGGTATTTTGGGAATGGATGAAAACGTTTTAGAGTGGTGTTGGGATTGGTATCTCTCGCAGCGTTATTCTGGCTTCCTAGATAGGGGTTTACCCCTACGCGATCCACAAGGGCCAAGCTCAGGGCGTTTTAGGCTCGTGAAAGGTGGAGACTACGAGAAGGGGTTAGTAGCTGCCAACGGGCAAAACCGTGCTGATGTATCTAGCATAGCAAAAAGCAGGAATCTGGGCTTGCGGCTCGCAAGATCTTTAGCTCCAGTAGTGCAAATGGTTCCCCTCTCCACGGCGACGTATTACATGGGAAATGAAGGCTGGGGAAGCCGGAAGAATGAACGCCCACTGCACGAAGTTTCCATAGAAGCTTTTGAAATAGCTCCCTATGAAGTTACCCAGCAAATGTGGGTGCAGGTAATGGAGTTAGATTCTGTTCCTTCCTGCCAAGATTGTCCAGCAAGTAACTTGACTTGGTATCAGGCAATTAACTTTTGCAATCGCTTAAGTATGCGGCATGGTTTCCGTCCAGCGTATATAATTGACTCAACCCAAAATCAAGAGCAACCCAACCTAACAACAACAGGGGCTCCCAGTGTATATAGAGACAGTACGGCAGATGGATACCGGCTTCCCACAGAAGCTGAATGGGAATATGCAGCTAGGGGTGGGGGACGCTCTCGGGGGTATACATTTTCGGGAGGAAATGAACTAGATAGTTTGGGGTGGTTTAAGGCAAATACCGAGGCCCATCTTTCTCATTTAGAAATGTCTCCTGTAATGGTCGGAAAAAAACAAGGCAATGAGTTACAGCTATTCGATATGTCCGGCAATGTGTGGGAGTGGTGTGAAGACATATATAGTTTATATCCTGGAAATGGCGACAAAGGGAAAGGAGATATAATTCCTTTATCCTCCTCCCCTAGGGTTCTTCGTGGGGGCGCCTTCAGTAGCGGTGCCTACTACTGCCGAATTCCCACTCGATTAGGACGTGCTCCCCAAAAAGCAGACGTGAGTTGGGGCTTTCGATTGGCACGGTCCATTATGCAATAGGAATATAAAGTGGAGCAGTCTACAGCTCTCTTACCTGTATAAAGGCTTTTGAAAACTGTAGACTGCCAATTGTGAAAGGTACAACCGGAATCCTATTTGGTTATAATCTTAACAAGAGTTCCCTTGTTTACAAAATTGTCTAACTGTAATCCGTTCAGCAGGGCATGCTCTTCCATTTTATCCGCAGGAACGTTGTAGGACTTCAATACACTTGATAGACTTCCTGCACTTTTCGCCTCTCTAATCCGAATTCTTTCAGGTTTTACATTAATTTTTGCAGGATCAGTCAACTTCTTAAAGTTGGTCATAGTATAGGTGAAGTTCTGCTGGTTGGGCGAAAAATCAGGGGTTTTGGCTAGGCCATGGATAGCGAGATAAGTTCCTCCATTATCAATAAAGTAAGTCAGAATCTTCAAAGTCTCAGGGTTCTGAGAACCTGGAACGGCATTATTACCTCCTGTATTTCTCGAACTTGGAGAACTGGGGGTCGGCGAAGAATTCGTTCCACTATCTGGGAGTTTGGTTGGGGTGTTGGGAGAACTCGTAGTACTTCCTCCGGTCCTACGTGTGGGGATATCACTATCGGGAAGTTTTCGTGTATTCGAGGAACTACTCGTCGAAGACCCAGTATTTCCAGAGGAGGTCCCAGAACTGGAAGGTTGTGTGTCTTTGCGAGTTTTTTCCGTCATATTTTGCTGTTGGTAGGAGTTGGATGTCTGAGCCACCTGTTGGGTTTCTTGAGGAACTTGCTCAGATAGCACAACTACCGCAGAAAACCCATTTACCGTTGTCTTCTGTATAGAAAGTTGATTGAGTTGGTTTTCTGTGATAAAGGTATTGGCAGCATCTTCTAAGCTATTTCCTTTGGCCAGCTGAAGCAACATCATGGCTTTTTCATCAGGGGAAGCCATTTGAACTTGGGATGCTGTATTGACTATTTTCCACTGGTTAGGAGCTGGAAATTGGAATTTCATCTCAGGATGATAAAACACAGAATTTTCTACGTAGCCATGGCGGGGATCTTCTCCATATACCAAGCCTTCCAGCATGCGCAGATAAGAGTCTCTACCAGTAGTCAAATCACTTACCCCCATTTCAGATTGAATCTGATCTGACATGGCACTTACGTTGGCATATCGGTCTCCAGGGTCTGGATGAGTAGACATAAACGTTGGGATTGCCTCTCCACCAGACTGTTCGCGCATACGGGAAAGCGTATTAAAAAAATTGGCCATGTGATGGGAATCATAGCCAATTTTGGTAGAGTATTCTACGCCCAAGCGGTCAGACTGGCTTTCAGCATCTCTTCCAAATTTTAAAAAGAGCAATTGTAGTCCTGTATTTGCGAGGTTGGCATAATTGCGGAAATCCTCCGAAAGCACCATCCCCCCAACAAGGCCTATCTGTGCTAACATGCCCCGGCTGTATTGTCTGGCAGAATGTCGGGCAGTAATGTGACCGATTTCATGTCCTAATACTCCAGCAAATTCTGCCTCATTATTGAAATGAGCCATGATTCCACGGGTGAAATACACATAGCCTCCTGGAACTGCAAAGGCATTGAGAATAGGGGAGTCTACGATCTTAAATTCATATTCCAAGTGAGGTCGATGCGAAATTTTTGCCATCTCCTGTCCCTTCTCGTTGATAAAGGCTTGGAGGGTCTCGTCCTCATACAGTCCAAATTGAGCGAGAATGCTAGGATCTGAAGAAGCGCCCAGGGCAATCTCCTGCTGCTCTGACATGAGCATAAATTCTTTTTTTCCAGTTACCGGATTGACCGCGCAAGAAATAAAAAGTAGCTGTGTAGTTCCTGCTAGAAGTAGGAAATACAGTATATGCCGTACTTTTTTCATGATGTGAGTGGTTTGTAAATAAGATTGAAACTACTTGAATTTTATAAGCTTTCCTATACCTTAAGATGCAAAAAAGTCCCCTAGGTCAGCTCAATAGGTTTTTACAATAGTAAATATTCGCTTAAATTGAACCTAACGACCTCTTAACATACTGTTTTCTCATTGATTTAAGGACCCCTTCTACTTAACCCCTTATCATGGCTCGTAATCCCATCTTTTTCCCTTCCGGATACTCCTCGCGATTCCCTAAATGTGCCCCGCTTTTTTTCCTTTTCTGCGCAATGGGTTTGGCGATTGGGTGTAACTCCCTTTCTGTACCCGAAGATCCTGAACAAACTGCTGCTCCCAGACCCAATATCATTTACATCATGGCAGATGACCTGGGGTATGGAGACCTGAGTTGTTACGGTCAGGCTCATTTTGAAACTCCCCATCTGGATAAAATGGCTGCCGATGGCCTGATATTCACTCGACATTATGCAGGCTCCACGGTTTGCGCTCCCTCCCGATCTTCTCTTATGACGGGGATGCACACGGGGCATACCTACATAAGGGGAAATAAAGAATGGAAACCCGAAGGCCAGCACCCTATCGCAGATTCCGTAGAAACAGTTGCTGAATATTTGCAGAAGGCTGGATATGTTACAGGTGCAATGGGAAAATGGGGCTTGGGAGGACCAGATACAGAAGGAGTCCCACATTTACAGGGCTTTGATAAGTTTTATGGATACAACTGCCAGCGGGAAGCCCATTATTTCTACCCTCAGCATCTGTGGAATAATGAGCAAAAAGTTATGCTTGCCGCCAATGCAGAAGGGGCCAAAGAGGTATATAGTCAGGACTTAATTTTGGCAGAAAGTCTCTCTTTTATCCAGGAAAACAAAGACACGTCCTTCTTTTTATACCTTCCTTATACCATTCCTCATGCAAGTATGGAGTTGCCCGAGGAGGAGTTGACCCCCTTTATTGGGAAATATTCGGAGACTGCCCACCCTGAAGGAAGGCATTACAGTGCCCAAGCTCATCCAAAAGCTGCATTTGCAGCTATGGTTACCCGCTTGGACCGAGACATAGGAAAAGTGCTGGGCATGTTGGAAGATCTAGGTCTAGCTGAAAATACCTTAGTACTATTTACCAGTGATAATGGCCCTCATCAGGAAGGGGGGCATGATCCAACATTTTTCAATAGCGCTGGAAATCTTCGCGGAATAAAAAGAGACTTGTACGAAGGAGGAATTAGAGTTCCGATGATAGCACATTGGAAGGGTACCATCCTTCCTGGAAGAACCACAGACCATGTCTCAGCTTTTTGGGATTTCCTGCCTACAGCCTGTGAATTGGTTGGAACTGAAGTTCCTTCGGGAATCGATGGAATCTCCTATTTACCAACACTTCTAGACAGCTCCCAAAAGGAACATGAGTATCTGTACTGGGAATTTCATGAAAGAGGAGGTAAGCAAGCTGTTTTGAAGGGAAACTGGAAGGGGATAAGGTTAAAGGTAAATGAAGATCCCTATGGACCTATGGAATTGTACGATTTATCACAAGATCCAGTAGAGGAACACAATATCGCGGAAGAACACCCCGAAGTAATTGCTGAAATGGCAGCGATTATGGAAGATGCCCATCAGCCTTCATCGATATTCCTCTTTGGAGAAGAACGCGAAGAAGATTCACAAAATTCTGGAGAAAAATAGTCTGTAAGCCCAAGTTTTAATACCCAACGCTCCATGAAATTTCTATTTGCCTATACATTGATTTGTCTCCATTTGGCTTTACAGATTTCCCCTGCACAAGTACCCTCTTTCTTTGAGGAAGAAGTCTTGGACGATTCCCTGCTCATTGGATATGGACTTACTATTGGGGATGTAGATGGAGATGGTAAGCCTGATATTCTTCTGGCTGATAAGAAAGCCTTTGTTTGGTATAGAAATGGGGACTGGAAGCGTTTTGTCATGGTGGAAAATTTGACCGAGCGAGATAATGTATGTATTGCTGCCCAAGACATAAATGGAGATGGCCGCGTAGAGGTTGCAGTAGGGGCCCAGTGGAATCCGGGCGAAACCACTGACCCAAGTCTCTCGGGTTCCGTTCATTTCCTACAAAGGCCTGAAGACCCTACGCAAAAATGGAGCGCAACCCCTTTACCGCATGTTCCGACGATTCATCGAATGCAATGGGTGCGTAGGGGGAAAGCATCCTACCAACTAATCGTGTTACCTCTGCACGGTATTGGTAATAAAGGGGGAAAAGGAAAAGGCGTACAAGTTCTGGCCTACTCCCCTCCAGGGAAAGAGTCAGAAAATTGGACCTATGAAGTTATCGACAGTACTATGCACCTGACCCATAACTTTGATTTCCAGGAAATCGGAGAGCAAAGTGTATTATATATCGGCGGAAAAGAAGGAATTCAGGGGCTGGTAAATAATGAAGGCTATTGGATCAAGGATGTAAATCGTTTTGGACAAGACCATGGATTCGGGGAAGTTCGCCTAGGGAAGGGGCCGCAAAGGAGGAAATTCCTTGCTGGAATTGAACCCATCCACGGGAATACCCTCTCTGTAACCTGGATGATGGATCGCTATCCTATCCGACAAGTACTATGTACGGATCTAGACCAAGGACATGCGCTTGCATGTGGAGATGTAATGGGGCTTGGTAGTGATCAAATTGTAGTAGGCTGGAGGAATCCCAATTCAGCCGGTGAAGTCGGGATTCGGATGTATCAGCTATCTGCTAGTGGGGATTGGAAGATGCATTCCATCGATAAAGATGGAATGGCCTGTGAAGATTTAAAACTAGCTGACCTCAATGGAGATGGTAAACTGGATATCGTTGCATGTGGAAGGGCAACAAAAAATCTTAAAATTTATTGGAATAGAATATGAATTTCAGAAAAGTAAAATTTGTATAAAAATTAAACAAAATCTATTCTTTGACTAGTTCCAGTGATTCAAGTGTGTCCAAGGAGAGGGGTTTACAAATGAAATCATAAACCAGTGGGTTTTCCAAGGCCCGCTGTTTATCAGAAGGATTTAGGGAAGTAGATAAAATAAAGATAGTGGGAGGATTAATATTCCTTTCTGCGATTGCTTTAAGAAAATCCCATCCATCCATTTTGGGCATATTGAGATCTAAGAAAATGAAATTGGGAAATTTTCGCTCATTTTCCTTGCAATCCACCAAGTAGTTTATTCCTTCGGAGGGATCATTGAAGAAGGTATATGTCTGTGCCTTACCAAACTCCTCGACAATAATCTGGTGGAAGAAATTACAGGCTTTGTCGTCGTCAATAAAAAGCAGGTTCATATAATTATATTATAGGAATTTGTACAAAAATAACTAAATTTTGTAACTTATTATTACAAACATTCAAAACTCCACCATTTTGTTGAACTTGTCCAAGTTTCTGAAAGACAACAAAATAAAACTCCACTTATCCCTTTAAAATCTTCACATTTCGTACAACGATAAATGAAATGGTCGTGCTGAGTGCCATTAAGCCAATCATGATCCACCATGTGGGAATGATAAAAGGCGTCTGAGAAAATCCTATTCCTACCAGAACTGGAGCTAGGGCAGCAGCTACGACCATAAAGGTAGACACAACAGACCGGATTGCTCCCAGATGTGCCGTTCCATACACCTCTGCCCACATGGCTGTAGTAGTGAGTGAACTAAGGCTTCCGGAAATTCCACAGAGCACAAAGAAGGCAACTACTACCCACTCCGCTTGGGTAAGTATGAGCAACAAAGAGCCAAGGATTAAGGGGATTAATACAAAGCTGAAACATCGGGTTGCAGTGAATTGATCAATTACAGGCCCCAAGAAAATATTGGCTCCAAAACGAGTGAGTCCAAATACGCTAATTCCTGTTGCCATTAGAGGCAGGGACCATCCATAGGCAGAAGCTAATAGGTTTTGGTGGATAAATACTCCTGTAATAAAAAAGGCTACCCAAAGGTTGACGAGGGAAAGCAGGTAAAACTTTGGGTCCCTGAGCACCTCTTTTCGCGTGGCCCCTTCCTTTTTTGAACCTGCAGAAACTTCCTCTGGAGAAGGGAGTTGATAGGGGCTAGGTAGCGGAATCAAGCGAATAATGGCTGGGATAAAAAAAATGAGCACAGCAGCAGCGAGGAATACCCACGTCATGCGCCAACCAAAAGCTGCAATGAGTCCCGTCACTAGCAGAGGAAGGGTAAACTCACTGGCAGATATCCCAAAGCTTACCAAGGATAAGGCCTTTCCTCTGCCTTCGTGAAAGAAACGAGCTGTCGCAGTGGAACCTGTAAGAATCATGAGTCCTTGGCCACAAAAGCGGAGTCCAAATAATCCCATTGCTAATAGAAGAACGTGTTGCATTGAGGCGATAATCAAGCTAAATAAGATGAGCATTAAGGCAATGGTAAGACTGAAATACCGAACCTTAACTCGATCTAGGTATTTGCCTGCAAGGGGTAAAATAAAGGCACTGGTTAATGTGGCCCCAGAGTAGTACCAACTAAATTGCATGTTGCTGATCTGGAGACTTTCTATGAAAGAAGCCACAAAGAGGCTCAATAGGAAAGTTTGCCCTAGGCCTGAGAAAAAATAATGGAGCATCCCATAGCTTATTTGTTTAGGATAGCTTCTAATTAATTGCCCGTAACTCATTGTCGTATATTTTTCTGGCTGCAAATGTGGAGAATTTATCCCAAATCTAGATTGCCCAGCTGTTATTTTTTTCTTAGCCCTTTATTGCCTTATTTTTATCAAATGGATTAGCTTTACTAAGCTTTTTCTACGATCTCTTATTTAACCTATTCTCTATAACCCATACCTAATTCCCTCACCACCCAAACCCAATTCACCAATGAGACTTTTAATTTTTACTGCTGCCCTATTTCTATTACCTCTAATGGGCTGTACCCAGAACAGTGAGTTTGTTTCCCTATTCGATGGAAAAAGCCTGGAAGGCTGGAAGGTAAGCGAAGAAAACTCCGAATCTTTTTTTGTGGAAGACGGTGTCTTGTATGCGAAAGGGGGAAAGGCGCATTTATTCTATGCAGGTGATGTGGGAGGAGCTGACTTTACCAATTTCGAACTTAAGCTGCGCGTACAAACTACTCCAAATTCTAATTCAGGAGTTTATTTCCATACCCAATACCAGACAGAAGGCTGGCCTAAAGTGGGTTTTGAAGCACAGGTAAATTCTACCCATTCTGACCCCAAGAAAACCGGAAGCCTGTACGGAATTGCCAATGTCTTTGCTCCCGGAGTTGACCATGAGCCCTTTATCGCTCGCGTTTCCCCCAATCGGGAAATTTTCCTCTACCAAGCACATGCCCCTTCTATGGATGGTGAATGGTTTGATTACCACATTATCGTTGTAGACAACAAAGTTACCTTGAAAGTCAATGGGAAAACTACAGTAGAGTGGGAGCAGCCAGAAGATTGGACCAAAACCCGTCGTATCGGCCATGGAACCGTAGGGATACAAGCCCATGATCCTAACAGCACAACACTGTACAAAGACATACAGATTAAAGTATTGGATTGAGGGATCGGATTAATGTTCAGCGTGTTTAGTGGAACAGGTTCAGTGCATAACCTGGAACCTAGAATGGAGGGACTATCCTTAAGTATCCAATAAGGAATCCAAGTCTCTGATAAACCCATCATATATAGGTTCTACCTCTTTTCGCAAGTTCGCGCTTAGCTCTAGTTGTACGGAATACATAGAACTGAGAGTATTAAGTGCCTTAGCCTCAAACTCTTTTTTTGCTTTTTCAGCCTTAGCTTCTTTTTGTAAGTATATTTTCTTGGATTTTCCTAAGTCCTTTTCTTCTACTAAACCCAGCTGATGGAGATGGTTGAGGTCCTTTAACATTGTTTGCGATATTTTTATAAAGAAAGCATGATAACTTGGGCCTGCTAGTCTTTTATGCAGTTTTTGAAGGTTTTTGTCAGGTTTAGTTTTCTCCCATAAACCTTTTGGGCGCAACAGGTTTCTTTTTGGTGAGAACCCGATCTCTTTTTGGGAGAAACTGGGGAGAGGTTTTGAAGGGTTTTCTCGTAATACCTGATCACTTAATCTTCCCAGCAACTGGTAAATAGCCGCTTTATGTAGCTTCTGGCTATCTAGGGCCTCCTTGCTGATGCGCTTTAGTAAAATAAGTAACTTCATAACTCCCAACAGCTTTCTGTATAAGAAATGGACTTCCCTTTCCGATAGCTCTCCAGGCCAGATATTCGCATAACTGCCAGATTTTAGATGGTCCCAATCTCTTGCATATTGTTGAAAATAATTTTTCATGAGTTTTCCTGGAGCTGAAGCCCTGGACATACATAGATTGACCTCTGGTATAAGGAGTTTGATAGAGTTGAACTGACGTTCGAGGAAGAGCAGGTCAGAAGAGGGCTTTGAAGGCATGGATTTACAATGATTGGGAGTTTTTTGGGGAAGAACCGAAAGCCCGTAAGCACTCAATTTGATAAGTTTTACAAAGAGAGTGAGTTTGAGATTTTTGTCGAAGTATAAGTTCTACCTTTCATAAAACTACGATTTATAATAAAACGCAGTTTCAACAACCTCTTTGTATACGCTAGTTCTACTACCTACTAACAATCAACTACTTCAACTTTGCCAAAATCTCATTCAATGTTGCACTAGGCCGCATCTGTGCGGAAGCCAAATCATCGACAGGCTTATAATATCCGCCTATATCCACTGGAGAGCCTTGAGCAGCATTTAGTTCCTCAATGATTTTGGCCTCATTCGCTGCCATTTCCTCGGAAATTGGCTTGAAGGTTGCCGCAAGGGACGGGTTAGTAGGCTGCTCTGCCAAGGCTTGGGCCCAATACATAGCGAGGTAGAAGTGGCTTCCCCTATTATCCAGTTCGTTGACTTTACGAGACGGCGATTTGCGATTTTCTAGGAATTTCTCCGTAGCGATATCCAACGTTTCTCCTAGTACACTGGCTCCGGGATTGTAGAAGTTCTTCCCTAAGTGTTCTAAGGAAACGGCCAAGGCGAGGAATTCTCCCAGAGAATCCCAGCGAAGGTGTCCTTCTGCTTCAAATTGTTGTACGTGCTTTGGGGCAGAACCTCCAGCGCCCGTTTCAAATAGTCCACCTCCAGCCATAAGAGGTACAATAGACAGCATTTTTGCACTGGTTCCAAGCTCCAAAATAGGGAAGAGGTCGGTCAGGTAGTCTCTGAGTACATTTCCCGTAACGGAAATGGTATTTTCACTTGCTTTGGCTCTTTTGAGGGAGAATTTGGTGGCTTCTACAGGGGACATGATATGGATTTCCAATCCACTGGTATCGTGCTGTGGAAGGTAGGCGTTGACTTTACTGATGAGCTCAGCATCGTGGGCCCTGTCTTTATTGAGCCAAAATACCGCAGGCCACCCCGTAGCCCGAGCACGGCTTACAGCTAGTTTTACCCAGTCTTGAATGGGTCCATCTTTTACTTGGCACATGCGCCAGATGTCTCCAACTTCCACTTGGTGGCCTAATAGCACATTTCCAGCAGAATCTACCACGCGTACACTACCATCTGCGCTCATTTCAAAAGTCTTATCATGAGAACCATATTCTTCTGCTTTTTGAGCCATGAGTCCTACATTCGGTACTGTACCCATTGTAGCTGGATCAAAGGCTCCATTTTCCCTACAGAAGTCGATCGTCTCCTGGTACAGCCCTGCGTAACTACTATCTGGGATAACTGCCTTACAGTCCTGTGTATCTCCCGCTTTGTTCCACATTTGTCCAGAAGTGCGAATCATGGCGGGCATAGAAGCATCTATGATTACATCACTAGGAACGTGAAGGTTAGTAATTCCCTTGTCGGAGTTCACCATAGCAAGATCAGGCCCATTCAGATAGCAGCCTTCAATGTCCGATTCAATAGCAGCTTTTTTATCTGCTGGGAGTTGAGCGATTTTAGCAACCAAATCCCCAAAACCGTTATTGGGATCTACTCCAAGTTTGTCGAGGATTGCACCATGCTTTTCAAACACGTCCTTAAAAAAGACTTTTACCGCATGCCCAAATATGATAGGGTCAGAGACCTTCATCATGGTTGCCTTCATATGAAGGGAGAACAAAATTCCTTGTGCCTTGGCATCTTCAACCTGTTGGTCGAGGAATTCTACTAGCAAGTTTTTACTCATGTACGTTGCGTCTATGACTTCGCCTGCCTGTAGCGCTAGATTTTCTTTCAGAACCGTAACAGACCCATCATTTCCCACAAATTCAATTCTAACCGTGTCTGCCTGAGCCATGGTATGGGACTTTTCATTGGAGCGAAAATCACCTGAACCCATAGTTGATACATGAGTGTTGGAGTCAGAAGACCAAGCTCCCATGCGATGTGGGTTTTTCTTTGCATAGGCTTTTACCGCTTTGGGAGCACGGCGGTCAGAGTTCCCTTCTCGCAAGACGGGGTTTACTGCACTTCCCTTTACTGTGTCATAGATCGATTTAATCTCCTTCTCTTTATCGTTAGCAGGCTCTTCAGGATAGTCAGGTAGGGCATAGCCCTTTGCTTGAAGTTCTTTGATGGCTGCCATCAGCTGTGGAATAGAGGCGGATATATTAGGAAGCTTGATGATATTAGCTTCTGGCGTTTTGGCTAGCTCTCCGAGTTCCGCAAGGTGATCTCCTATTCTCTGCTCAGGGCTGAGGTAGTCTGGGAATTTGGCGATAATTCTCCCTGCTAAAGAGATATCCCTCGTCTCAACATCCACTCCAGCTGGGGCTGTAAAAGCTTCAATAATGGGGAGAAAGGAATGTGTGGCCAAGGCTGGCGCTTCGTCAGTGATTGTGTAAATGATTTTTGCCATGGAGTATAATAGAATTGGAGTCCTCTAATTATTAACAAGAAGCCTTGCTTCTTAATACCCCCCTTCCAGTGTATGGTTGTGTATTGGAGAAGGGGGGGCAGGGGTTGATAAAGATCAAACAAATACATTTGATTTCTAGGGTAATCAACTCCCTTTTTTATTTGCATGGCGAAACTAAGTTTTTTTTAGCAATTGCGGAAGGAAGACATGGACGGACACAAAATTATTATGAGAAGAGGACAAGGTGAAAGAATTTGACCGATAATTTCTGAGAAAAAACGCATCTCGTTTAAGGCATTAAAGGTAGGAATTGAAACGGGACAAGATTTATGTTATTTTACCTCTTTCTATAAAGGCCGTGTATGTATTGCCCATTTCCTTTTGGCCCTTCAAACTCTATTTTCTACGATGCAAAATCATTTCCTGTTTTCCTTAGTAGGCATACTCCTATTTGCTTGTTCCCCTCCACCAAAGGCTGAGAACCCAGAAAATTCTCCTGCGCATCCAAATATCATCATTGTGTACCTGGATGATTTGGGATATGGAGATATGGGAGCCTATGGTGCCGAAGATCTCCCCACGCCTAATATGGACCGATTAGCTTCTGGGGGGGTTCGCTTTACCCAAGGCTATGCCTCCTCGGCTACTTGTTCTCCGAGCCGTTATGCTTTGCTCACTGGGCGCTACCCCTGGCGAAATGAACGAGCTAAGATTCTTTCAGGAACGGCTCCTTTGCTTATTGGTACGGACGAAATGACGCTACCCAAAATGCTCAAAAGCCGAGGCTACTACACGGGAATTGTGGGAAAATGGCATTTAGGCTTGGGAAATGGCAGTGTGAATTGGAATGAGCGCGTTTCACCAGGACCGAATGAAGTAGGCTTTGACTACTCATATATCATGGCAGCTACACAAGATCGGGTACCGACCGTTTATATAGAAGATGGATTCGTAGTAGGAAAGGAACTTGAAGATCCGATCGAGGTTAACTACAGAGAAAACTTCCCTGGGGAACCTACCGGAAAGGACAACCCGGAATTACTCAAAATGAAATGGCACCACGGCCATAATTCCAGCATTGTCAATGGAATCCCTCGGATTGGGTACATGAAGGGAGGAGAAAAAGCAAAATGGGTAGATGAAGACATGGCAGACCATTTTCTTGAAAAAGCCCAGGCTTACATTCAAGGACATAAAGATTCTACTTTTTTCTTGTATTATGCATTGCAGCAACCGCACGTACCAAGAACTCCCCACGCACGTTTTGTAGGTTCATCTGGAATGGGACCACGCGGAGATGTAATTGTTGAGGCAGATTGGTGTATAGGAGAGCTGTACAAGACCTTGGAGGCTGAAGGTCTATTGGAAAATACCTGGATTATTCTCTCCAGCGACAACGGCCCGGTATTGAATGATGGCTATTACGATGATGCAGTTGAAAAACTAGGGGAACATACCCCTTGGGGGCCTCTTCGCGGAGGGAAATACAGCCTTTTTGAAGCGGGTACCCGTGTGCCCTTTATCAGTTACTGGGAGGGAAAAATTGAACCAAGTGTTTCGAATGCCCTGGTGTCCCAGATTGATCTATTTTCCTCTATTGCTACAGTCGTAGGAAGTGAATTGCGAGGCCCCGACAGTCAAGAACTACGGGAAGTCTTTCAGGGGAAAAGCCAAATAGGTAGGGAAGACCTTATTCTGGAGGCGACTACTCGTACTGCGTATCGCCAAGGGAATTGGGCCATGATCCCTCCCTACCAAGGCCCAGCAGTGAATACCCAGGTGAATATAGAATTGGGAAATGCTTCGGAATACCAATTGTATAACCTGGCTGACGACTTAGGTCAGCAGGAGAATATGGCTGCAACCTACCCAGATGTGTTGGAAAAGATGAAAGCCGCATTCAGTCAGATTCGGGGGGAGGGAGCAGATAAGGTAGAGCAATTGGAGTTGAAATAGTGAGGGTTTGGGGGAATAGAGGAATTTGGAAATAAATGGATATTGAGAAAAACTATAAAATTCCCTCGATTTTATCTTGAAGGAGTTGTATTAGCTTTTTTTCGTAATACCGAAACCTATCAGGAATCCCTAGAACCGTTACCTTAGTCCCATGTTTCAACTCTACTAGTTTCCTTACTTCTTTACGATGGCGCTCTTCCATGACTAAGACGAAGTCTGCCCAGAGAACTAACTCCTCCGAAATGGGAGTCGTCCCTTCTTTTTGACAAAGGGTAATATTGGTACCAGCCGAAGCAAAGCTGTGTTGGGAATATATCGCGGAAAAGTAATCTTCCGCGGTGAGAGAGCGATGTTTGTTGCCCGAGCAGACAAAAAGAATATTCAAAGCTGGGTTGATTAATTCGTATTACAAAAATGTAAAAAGGAGCCAATGGGAAATTCGTCCTTAGTATGCTCGAATCTCCTCTAGCTTCTTCTCCAGAGCTTCCATCACTTCTAGTTCTTCACCACTCAGGTCCCTTTTCTCTTCGGGATCCTTTGCCAAGTCATACAACTGGTAGGGCTTCTCAAAGGGTTTGCCTCTAGGCTGTTGTCTTCCCCCTGACCCATTTCCCAATACAAGTTTCCAGTTATTATGCCGAATAGAAAACATGCCAGCGACGGAATGATGAACAACCGGGGGGCGCTCAAAGCCTTCCATACCCGTTAAAAGCGGAAGGAAGCTGTGGCTGTCTAAGGCCTCATCTTGTGGCAGGTCAATTGCCAGGATTTCAGCTATCGTAGCCATGACATCTGTCAAACAGACGGTAGTATCTTGAGTACTTCCTGGACGAACCTTATCAGGCCATCGAACTAAGAAAGGAACTCGATGACCTGCTTCCCAAATATCGGCCTTTGTTCCTCTCCAGCGATCATTAGATTGATGCGTCTGTACGTGGAAGCCTTGAAGGGTGGAATCTTCCACATGATCAGGGCCCTCTGTAGGGAGGCGGTACATGTAAGAACCGTTGTCGCTGGTGTAAATCACCAAGGTATTTTCTTCCACCCCGTTTTCTCGGAGGGTATTCAATACTTCCCCAACGGTCCAATCTACCTGCAGGACCAGGTCTCCATAGGGGCCTATGCCTGATTTACCCTTAAATCGAGTGGCTGCAAGCGCAGGTTTATGGGGACCTGTAAGGGGAAAATACAGAAAAAAGGGATTTTGGGATTGTGCCTGTTCGGCAATGAAGTTTGTCGCCTTTTCTGTTAGCCGATCAAGGCAGCCTTCGTGAGTAAAATCAGGGGCGATTTCCCCTTGCCTGACAAAGTCGGGAAATCTTCGAAGAGGGCTGATGCTATCCGGTATAGTTGTAGCCTTTCCATTTTCTAGGTAAACATAAGGACTCATATCCAGAGAACCTGGAACTAGAAAGGAGTAATCGAACCCCAGTGTATTTGGCCCATTCTGAATGGGCTCGCTGTAATCTATTAAGGAAAGGTCCTTAAGGTAGTAATTCAGGTTGTCGATTTGTTTCGGCAGGGTATCTGTTGTCCATGGAAAGTCAACCCCTAGGTGCCACTTACCTACTACCCCTGTGTGATAGTTTTTTTCTTTGAGTAAACTCGCTAGGGTGAGTTGACTAGGCTCGATCAAATGCTGGGAGTAACCGGAAAGGACACCCTTTTTGAGCCGAGTCCGCCAGGCGTAGGATCCGGTCATGAGCCCATATCGTGTAGGGGTACAAACAGAAGAGCCACTATGGGCATCTGTGAAGCGCATGCCTTGTGCAGCGAGTTCATCTAAATTGGGGGTAGCAAGGGCAGAGTTGAGATTGTAAGCTTTTATATCTCCATATCCCATATCATCTGCCAGAATAAGGACAATATTAGGTAAATCTTGTTGGTCTTCTTGTTGCTCAGGTACACAGGCTTGAAAAAAAATGCAAATGAGAAAACCGAGTACTAATTGGGTCCAAAGTGGCTTCATGCTAAATGGGGGATTTGTTGGGTATACCTTGAAAATACAAAATTCTAAGGGTTTCGCTTAAATACTTCCACCCTTTTATCTGGGGAAGTAAAGACAAGGTGGTACGAGTTAGTTAATTGAATATCTGTATGCTTCCAGTAGGCATGGCTGGAATCTACAAGGTTTCTACACCAGGTTACAACATAGTCCACAGAAAGCCCTGTTTTTTCTTCAAATGGATATATAGCTACACTAGGCGGTTCGAATTCCAGCCCTTCATATGTGCCGATAAGTTCTAGGGGATTATACCCATTCCGATAAATCAAAGGGAATGCTCCCGAACTCGCTTCATAATTATTTAGCAGAATAAGGGGCTTTTCAGCTCCTGCATAATCCCCTGCATGTATGAATAGCCACATCTGGGACAGGGGCTTTCTATTGCTATCGAGTCCAAAATGGGAAAAGCTTAAGGGAAGAACAGTGCTGCGTGGCTCAATATGGGAAAAGGCAGATAAGTAACCTGAAAGCCCTTGATTGATTCGTTCTTGAGCCGGAATCCGTGAGACCTGTATTCCCATGGATGCGATGAAAAATAAGCAAGCCCATCCCAGGCGTACCTTTGGAGAATAAGAGAATTGTGCGAACCATCCCAACAAGAGTAAATAGGGGATAATCTGAAGTCGTCTTACCAGTACGCTACCTCCTGCGACTGATTGAGGCTGAAACAAGTAGAAAATGAAAAACACGAGAAAGGCCAGAAAAAAGCCATCATATACTGTTAGCTGTCTCGATTTTATTTTCCTATAGATCCCCCAACCCAACAGGAAATGGAAGGAAAAGGCAATAAGTTTAATGCCGATCGCCTCAAAGGGTTTGGTACCAATATTTTGTAATCCAGTTAAAATAAGGTATTGGTCTAGTAGCTTTTGTGGTGCTAAGGTACTGGAAGTGCTTTGTATACCTACTCTACTGAGGTAGAACCCTACTAGAATGAGAGCTGGCAAAAAAATGAATAAGGCGGATAAACAATGGTAAAGCAATTGTTGTTGAGATAAATTATTTTTTTTGCTCAGGTAAATGAACAACTCAATGAAGATCATTCCTCCAACAGCCCCTAAAGCCATAGCTAAGCCTAATAAATGGGAAAAGTACAATAGGCTGATCAACAAAGATCCAGCTAACAGCTTGGATACGGCTAGGGTATACCTATTTTTCATCCACCACATAATTGCCCAGTACCCTATGGCAAAACTTATGGCACAATTCCAAAACCCTTTGAAAAAGCTAAAATGGAAGATAAAGGGAAGGCCTAGGAGAACAAGGTGGAGATTTTCCCGATGTATGTGTCTAATACAATGGAATAAAGCCCAAGTAAAAACCCCAACATATCCCGACAACAGTAACTTTTGGGCTAGAGCGGGAGAAAAAATCAGCATAAGGCAACTCAACAAGGCATGGCCCACCCAGTTGGGGTCAGGCTTTAGGTTGAGTTCATAGATTTGTTGGTAAAATTCAAGGTCTTTCCCTAACATCCAGTCGGCTAGTATGCGCGAATTATAGACATGGGTGGGGCCATCTCCGGTTAGCATGTACTTCCCCCCCCAAATTGGAATCAAAAACGCAATCAGATTCACAGCCAGAAAGGCATAAATCAGATGGTTCTTACAGGTGTTGGAAAATGGAGGTCTGTTTTCTCTCAACATAGAAGTAAGCCTTACCCATAAGGTAAGATTTGAAAGAATGTGATTCAACCCTTCGCCGTCCCTCCTCCTCCTTCTCAGGTCTTACTTCTGGCTTCTACCTACCCTGGAACCCAATCCCAGCCAACTCCCTTGGGAAACCAACTTCCAATAAATGCAATCCGCACCATCTTCCGATCACGGGTATAGTACCACTGTAAACCCTCTCCATCATAGGCCATAGGACCATAATTGTAAGAAAGTGCTACGTTGTAGAAGGGTACCCCTAGGATGTCTAGCTCAAAGACAGCCGGGAACAGAGAGATATTTTCAAACTCTCCCATCTTAGAACGGGGTAGGTCAATGCCTGTTGAGAACCCGAAAAGTGCGCTTAAGAGTTCTCCGGATCCATTAGCGGATTCAATTGTCCAACCCTCTTGGGTAGGGCTTACCCAGAAGGAACCTTCCACAAAATCAGGAGTATTAGGATCTTGGGCGCTAAGATAGGTTTCTGAACCTTTAGTGTAAGACTCTTTAACCAAGAACCTGTCTCCGTTTTTTTCAACTACTTCAATGAGAAGGGTATCCTTTACATAAGTAATATTTGAATGGGTCCAGAGCCTTTCCGCTTGATCATATTCTGTATCACTTTCAAATTTTACAAAGTAACTGAAATTTCCTACAGCAGGATTCTCAAATACATTGGTAGCATTTCCCTGTACCAATGTCCCCTCTTCCCCTGGTTCTTCTGGGTTGATTCGCAATTCTTCACAGCTAACACAAATTAATAGTATTCCCAGAAAAAGAAAGCCAACGAGTCTTGTTTGGTTCATGACCTTGTTTTTCTATGAAACGGATAGGGAAGGAAGTTCGCTGCATCTATAAGCCAATTTTTCCCAGTTCAATTCCTTCTGAATAAGCTACCTTAATCCCTGCCTTACCCATGGCTTTTTTTATAGACTGATTGACACTAAAATACACCTCCCAGTAATCGTCTGTCTGGGCATAGGGCCAGACGGCCAGGGTAACGCTGTGGCTATCGAACTCATGAATGCCTACTTCAGGGGCAGGGTTTTCCAACACTTTGGGCGTGTCTCTGATAGCTGCCATAATGATCTCCTTTACCTTATCAAAATCTTCTTCATAGGGCATAGATACACTAAGATCCACTCGTAAATAGCCTTTTTCAGAGTAATTTGTAATGACATCACTATTGGCCATACTATTGGGGATGATCACTGTCTTGTTATCTAGGGTTAAAATGATGGTATTAAAGATTTGTATTTGTTGCACATAGCCCATTTGTTCATGGACCTCTATCAAATCTCCTACTTTGTAAGGTTTGTAGAGCAGGACAAGGATTCCTGCGGCAAAGTTTTCTAGGGAGCCTTGTAGGGCAATCCCAACTGCAAAGGCAGCTGCCCCTAAAAGAGCTACAATGGAGGTCGTTTCAATTCCGACTGTCCCGGCAATGATGAAAATCAAAATTACTTTTAGCCCAATACTAATGAGTGATACCAGAAAGGGACGAATATCCTCCCCCATTCCAGATTTGCGAAAGCCCCCGTCTAGGAATCTTACTACCCTAGCAATGAGTTTAAATCCTAAAAATAGGCCGAGTAGAGCAAGGGCAATTTTAGGGAGAAATTCACTTGCTCCAGCAACAACATTTCCCATTCGCTCTTCCCAAAAAGTAGGATCAAGTAAAGTCATAGGACCATCAATGGATACCTGTGTAGAGTCTTGTTCTTGCATAACATTTGGATTAACAAAACAATTTGTACAAAATTAAGTCCTACATATACTTCATACAAGAAGCATCTTATCCCATCATATTGAATCCTACATTTTCTATAAATGCAGTAGTAGAATTGGAAAAAAATGTGGAAATTCTCAAGACTATCGATCTCGATCAAGAATAGTAACAATTAGGAATCATCTGATTTAGAATTGAAATCATATGTAGTATTCTTTTTTTAGCCAGATGATTTACTTAGAGAATAGCTTTGTCTAATCGTGTAACTTTCATTTTCATATTCTGGCACATTTGGAGATATAGCAAATACGTATGAACATACAATCGAATAAGATCATTCTCTTTCTTTCATTCGGACTAACCTTACTGGCTGTATTAGCCATAGGGGGATTTAGCTTTTCTCAGGAGGAGAAGATTGATTTCAATCAAGACATACGACCGATCCTATCGGATCGGTGTTTTTCTTGTCATGGTCCTGATAAGGAAGGACGGAAGGCTGATTTGCGCTTGGACACACCTGAGGGAGCAAGAGAGCATCTCCTTGAATCTGGAAAAAGGGCGTTTGTCCCCAAGAACCACAAAGCCAGTGAAGGCCTCCAACGAATGCTTTCTAAGGATCCGGAGCTCCAAATGCCCCCCCCAGAATCTCAGCTTTCGCTCCTCCCCGAGGAAATAGAGCTTATTAGTAAATGGATTGACCAAGGAGCACCTTATGACCCTCATTGGTCCTTCATTTCACCTATACAAGTAGAACCGCCAGAAGAATCGAAAGACAATTGGAGTAGAAATGCCATTGACCGTTTCATCTTTTCTGGGTTAGCCAAAGCGCAAATTCAACCTCAGCCTGAAGCGCAAAAGGAATCCCTTATAAGGCGAGTGAGTTTCGATCTGACTGGCTTGGCTCCCACTATGGATGAAATTGACCAGTTTCTCAAAGATAGTTCAGAACTTGCTTATGAAAACTTTGTAGATCGTCTACTGGCTTCAGAAGCGTATGGAGAGCATATGGCAGTGTCATGGATGGACTTGGCACGATATGCAGATACATATGGCTATACGGTGGATCGATACCGTCCAGCTTGGCCCTGGAGAGATTGGGTAATTCAGGCATTTAATGAAAATATGCCTTATGACCAGTTTGTAACCTGGCAGCTAGCAGGAGACCTGATAGATAATCGCAGCCATGAACAAAGGATTGCCACAGCTTTTAACCGAAACCATAGCCAGAATGCAGAAGGGGGAATTGTAAATGAGGAATTTCGAGTGGAGTATGTCTCTGATAGGACGCATACCTTTGGTACGGCGTTCTTGGGTTTGACCATGGAATGTGCCCGTTGTCATGATCACAAGTATGATCCCATTTCTCAGAAGGACTATTACCAGCTATTTAGTTACTTCAATCAGGTGGATGAATCAGGCCAAATAACGTTCAGTACTAAAGATATGCCCGCACCTACTATGTTTTTACCCGATGAAGCGACTGCGGAAAAAATGGCCTTCTTAAAACAGGCGATTGAAAAACAAAAGGATACGTTGAACGAAGCGGCACAGACACTTTTAGCTACAAAAGAATATACGCAATGGGTAGCTAAAAATCCTGGTCCCTTTGGTGGGAATAGAGAAGAAGTCGCCTATTTCTCCCTGAATGAGGCAACCAATGGAAAATTGCGGAACCGTATCCAGAATAGATTAATGGGCAGGGTAATAGACCCTGTCACCGGACGTGAGGTAGGGCAGATACCTCCTCTGGTCCCGGGAAAGAAAGGAAGGGGAATGTTACTTAATGGAGACGATGCATTGGATTTTCCAGGAGTAGGTAAATTTGGGAAGTCAGACCCTTTCTCTATTGGTCTATGGGTGAACATTCCAGAAGCATTGAATACTGGGGTGGTATTTCACAGCAATAGGGGAGGAATTATATTCAATTTTAAAGGGTATCAAGTTTCACTTGAAGACAATCGATGGGATGTGCGCCTGGCTCATGCCTTTCCCTACAACGCCATCCATCTAGTGAGTGAAGAGGAGATAAAGAAAGATACCTGGATCCACGTAATGCTAACCTACGATGGATCTAGCGAAGCAAATGGGGTGAACTTATATGTAGATGGGGAACGCGTGGCTATGATAGTGGAGCAAGATCAGTTGTATAAGGATATCGTTTTTCATCGAGAGAACATGGATACCCATCTCAAAGTGGGGGCTAGGTGGCGATCAAGTGGGTTGCGGGGAGCCAAGGTTGATGAGATCGTCGTATATGACAGGACCCTTCATCCATTAGAAGTAAAATCTTTGGTAGATAAGCAATTTGTAAACACTGAAATAGATAAAGCTTCAGGCTTATTCTCTGACTATCATGAATTCCTATTCCTTCGAACGAGCCCTAATTATCAGGAAAAACTTCGTGAATTGGCAGAGCTAAGGAAGAAGTGGGACCTACTAACAGAGGAAGTACCTGAGCTTATGGTCATTGAAGAAAGAGAAAAGTATAGGCCCACTTTTGTCCTGAATAGGGGAGAATATAGTTCCCCAACGGAAGAGGTATTTCCGTCCCCTCCTACTGCCTTATCCAAAGGTGTCAATGGATTTGCAACTAATCGTATGGGGCTAACCCAATGGTTATTTGACCCTACAAATCCTTTAACAGCCAGGGTAGTGGTCAACCGACTGTGGCAACAGTTTTTTGGACAGGGACTCGTCAAAACTGCGGAGGATTTTGGTAATCAGGGTACCTTACCTACCTATCCGAAATTACTGGATTATCTAGCTGTTGACTTGGTAGACTCAGGATGGGATATCAAGGCCCTGCTTCGTAAAATAGTGCTATCAGCTACGTATCGGCAAGGCTCAGATGCAGATTCGGTGTTGATAGAAAGAGATCCTGAAAACCAACTATTGGGCCGAGGCCCAGTTGCACGCCTTTCTGCTGAGATGCTTAGGGATCATATGTTATCCTCGAGTGGACTCTTACATCGAAAAATTGGAGGACCTAGCGTTAAGCCTTACCAACCCGAAGGGCTTTGGCGTGTAAACACAGGAACCTATGAACCAGATTCTGGTAACAACTTGTACCGAAGGAGTTTGTATACTTTTTGGAAGCGGACCATTCCCCCTCCCAATATGAATACCTTTGATGCACCCTCTCGATCTTACTGTTTGGTCAGGCGTCAAAAAACTAATACACCACTCCAGGCTTTAACCCTGCTCAATGACCCACAGTTTCAGGAGGCTGCAAGGGTATTGGGCCAGAACGTATTAGAAAAAGGAATGTCTCCAAAGGAAGGGATTACCTACATGTTCCGAAATTTTACCAGTCGTTCTCCCAGTTTGGAGGAGCAGACTGCCCTTGTTGAGCTATATCTCGAACAGAGGGAGGTTTTCCAAGATTCCCCTCAAAAGGCCAAGGGATGGATAGAGGTGGGGGAATATCCTCTACCCAAGGCGTATGAAACCGCTGACCTAGCGGCCTATGCCGTTACAGCATCGACCCTAATGAATTACTATGAAAGTCTTTATAAATAGGTGGATTATATAATCTCCTCTGTTGCTTTTTTTTCTTTTAGCTCCTGGTTTAGAAGTAAATAATGAAAAAACCCAAACAGAAAATAGCAGATTTTGCCTGTAACGCATACAATTCTTATGTGAGCCGAAGGGAGTTCTTGACGAAAGCTTCTTTAGGAATGGGGGCATTTGCACTTGGGAATTTGCTAAACCCTTTAACTGGTCGAGCGAATTCTATACCTACTTCGAGTGGTGTTCCAGGACCTCATTTTTCTCCCAAGGTCAACCGCATAATTTACTTATTTCAAAGTGGAGGCCCCTCTCAATTGGAAACTTGGGACTACAAGCCCAAACTACGTGAGTTACATGGGCAAGAACTGCCAGCCTCTGTCCGCCAAGGGCAACGGTTAACAGGAATGAGTGCAGGACAGGCTTCCTTTCCGATGGTGGGATCGCACTATGACTTTGCCCGTTATGGGAAGGATGGCCGATGGGCAAGTGAGTTGATCCCTCATACAGCTAAGTTGGCAGATGAGCTCTGCGT
>JBCCTX010000034.1:0-35961 GCA_039197765.1 Bacteroidota bacterium | reverse complement strand
CTGTAACCATTGGCAAGGGGAGATTCCTTGGGATTGCAGGAGGAGATGTGTTGAGTTGTGATACTTCCAACTTACCTCCAGTGGCGACCTTCATTGCGACGCCTCCAACAGGTAATGCCCCATTGAGTGTCTTCTTCGATGCAACGGGTTCTACAGATGCAGATGGTACAATTCTGACCTATGCATGGGACTTCGGAGATGGAACTACAGGTATGGGAGATACTATCTCTCATGTGTTCACCATGGCAGGAACTTATAGCGTGCGTCTGATAGTAACAGATGACAGCGCTGCCACAGATTCCTTCCTTGTAGAAGTAGTTGTGAATCCTGCTGGAAGCAATTTGGCTCCTGAAGCTACTTTTATAGCCACTCCTACAACAGGAACAGCTCCATTAAGTGTCTTCTTCGATGCAACGGGTTCAACTGATTCTGATGGGCAAATTGTAAGCTATGCTTGGGACTTTGGTGATGGTACGACAGGTATGGGAGATACTGTTTCTCATATATTTACCATGGCAGGAACTTACACTGTACGCCTGCTAGTAACAGATGATAGTGCTGCCACAGACTCCTTCTTGGTGAGTATCACCGTAAATCCAGGGGTAGGTAACCAGGCTCCAGAGGCTATCTTTACAGCGACGCCTCCAACAGGTAATGCCCCATTAAATGTCTTCTTCGATGCAACGGGTTCAACTGATTCAGATGGGCAAATTGTAAGCTATGACTGGGATTTCGGAGATGGTACGACAGGTATGGGAGATACCACGTCTCATATATTTACTGAAGCGGGTACATATAGAGTCCGTTTGCTAATAACAGATGACAGTGCAGCTGTAGACTCATTCATCGTGGAGATTATTGTGAATCCTGCAGAAGGTAATCAGGCTCCTGAGGCCATATTTACGGCAACTCCTCCGACGGGTAATGCTCCGCTGAATGTCTTCTTCGATGCAACGGGCTCAACGGATTCTGATGGGCAAATTGTAAGTTATGACTGGGACTTTGGCGATAATAGCACAAGTACAGGCGATACTACTTCCCATGTATTTACCACAGCAGGAAACTATGACGTACGATTGATAGTAACGGATGATAGTGCTGCGACGGATACCTTTACCCTTACACTCGTTGTAAATGACGGAGGTAATTTACAGCCAACGGCTTCTTTTATTGCTAATCCTACTACAGGTGAGGCACCTTTGTTGGTGAATGTAGATGCATCAGCTTCAGTTGACTTAGATGGAAATATTCTGGCCTATAATTGGGACTTTGGAGATGGTACCACCGGGCAAGGAATTACTACCAGCCATACCTACCAGTTTGCAGGAATTTACATCGTCCGATTAATCGTAACAGATAATGGAGGACTGAGAGATACAGCGGAGGCAACTATAACCGTAAGCCCTCCCGTAGGTACCGATCTCATCGCAGATCTTCGGATGATAGATACCTTGGACTGTGAAAACAACGTCTTTACTGCGACGTTGCAGATTCGCTCGGCTAATACCCAGGTATTTAATTTGGGTACCTCCTCTATTTTGGTCAATTACAATGACTCTGCACTTCAGTTTGTTGACTATGAGTCCTACACCTTTGATGGTAGTGATAATTGTATTGCGAATGTAGCTCCGGCTTGGGCAGAACAAGCTTTTGATGGAGCATCTGTCCCAGGAATATTTAACCTAACCATGATCTTGCAGAGCGATGAACAGTCATGTCCTGAGGTCAATGGTACAGATTGGATAAGCATCGGAAAAATCACTTTCTCTATCCTGGATAATACCTTGGACCCTGAGATGGTTTATGATTCTTCCAATACCAACTTCAATGTGAATGTTCCAAATGATGGTTCAGTAACAGTTGCTAAGGGAGCCTTACTAGGACTTGGTGGAAATGTGTTGAGTTGTGATACCGCAAATATTCCCCCTGTAGCCCTATTCATGGCTGATCCAATGGTTGGTGCTCCTCCTCTGGTAGTAACCTTTGATGCGAATGCCTCAAGTGATATAGATGGAACAATCGTGAGTTATGAATGGCTATTCGGAGATGGAGGGGAAGGAACAGGACTGGTTATAACTCATACGTACAACGAGGAAGGATCCTATGAAGCTAGATTAATCGTAACAGATGACCAGGGAGCAAAAGACACCGCAACAGTTGGGATTCTGGTTAGTAATGGCAACTTAGCTCCTGTAGCTGTTATAGTTGCAGATACCTTATCGGGGAATGCACCCTTTGATGTAGCATTTGATGGGTCTAATTCTGTAGATGTAGATGGTACGATTGAGAGTTACCAGTGGGACTTTGGAGATGGAATTTTTGGCGAAGGACCTACCCCAAGTCATATTTATCTCAATGAAGGGACCTATACCGTGAGGTTAATCGTAACCGACGATATGGGAGCAAAGGACACGGCATCTATAGAAATTACGGTACTACCTCCAGTAGAAAATTTGGACCCGATTGCTTCATTCATTGCGGATCCCGTTTCAGGTAATGCCCCCCTATTGGTTAGCTTTGATGCCACGCTATCTAGTGATCCCGATGGACAGATAGTTTCCTATGATTGGTTCTTTGGCGACGGTATTTTAGGAACGGGAGACACGACAAGTTATCAATACACAGAACCAGGTGAATACACAGTAATGTTAGTTGTTACCGATGATAACGGAGCGAAGGATACTGCTGAGACCGTGATAACTGTGATAGATGTGTCCTCTGGCCCAGTTGCAGACCTAAGATTTGTAACTGTACAGGATTGTGAGTCGGACTCTTTGACTGCCACTATCCAAATAAAGGCAAGGACAGGTGAAAACTTCAACCTAGGTACATCTTCGGTTCTCGTTACCTATGATCCAGAAGTACTGAATTATGCAGACTATTCTTCACTCAGATTTAATGGTTCAGATCAATGCATAGAAGGAATCGCAAGTGCATGGGAAGAACATGCTGCTGATGGAATCTCTGTGCCAGGATTATTCAACCTTACTCTGGTACTGAGTTCTGAAGGATTTGGCTGCCCCGAAGTGGATAGTGTAGACTGGGTTGATATTGGTACCATACGCTTTGGAATTACGAATCCTGCACTTAATCCTCAGCTATCTTTTGATCGAGACAATACCAATTTCAATGTACACGATCCCAATGATGGAACGATTGTGGTTGGAAAAGGAGAATTTAATCCGGCAGATATTACGCCATGCGATAGTAACCAGGGCCCAGAGGCTATCATTGTAGCTACCCCAGATTCTGGATTAGTACCACTAGAGGTAAGCTTTATCGGATCAAACTCACAGGATGTCGATGGAGAAATTGTCTCATACTTTTGGGACTTTGGAGATGGAGCAACAGACTCATCAGCTAACGTTGTGCATACCTTCACGCAAGTTGGGGAGTATACCGTTGTCTTGATTGTTACGGATAATTCTGGAGCATCTGATACTGCTGGGGTATTAATCAAAGTAGTGAATCCTTTTATTGATCCTGTAGCGAACTTAAGAATGCAGGGCGAGGTAGATTGTGAAACCAATACTTTAAATGTGAGTCTGCAAATCAAGGCGGAAACCGAGACATCCTTTAACATAGGAGATTCAAGAGTAAGTCTGGAATTCAACACGGTTGCCATGGATCTAATTGGATACACCTCCGAAAACTTCAATGAAAATACGATCTGTGGGGAAGATGCTAGGAATCCATGGTCAGCTCATGTATCGGATGCTTCAGAGATCTTAGGTCAGGTAGGAATCATACTCACCTTGAATGATCCCGGAGCAAGTTGTCCCATCATAGGCAGTAGTGAGTGGATTACCATTGGAACCCTCGAATTCCAAATTCAGGATACTTCAATGCTAGGTGAAATTCAATTCGACTCGCTCGTTACACGCTTTAATGTGAGTAGCCCGAATGATGGTTCTATGCAAGTCGGTCTGGGAACCCTTACGGGACTGAGTGAGATAGATCTCAACTGTTTAGATGACCTGTTCCCACCAATTGCTGTGATTACAACAGATACAACCATTGGTTTTGCCCCTCTTACTATCAGTTTCTCAGGATCTGAATCTACTGATCCAGACAGCAATATTGTTAGCTACTTCTGGGACTTTGGTGTTGGCGATTCTGTATTGGTTGATGCAATGGATACCTCTTTCACCTTTACCACACCTGGTAACTATACCGTTACCCTGATAGTGGAAGATGCAGATGGATTGAGGGATACCGCTCAGGTATTGATCCAGGTTGGAGATGGAGACAACTTCCCACCAGTAATCTTGTGTAACGTATCACCTGATTCGGGAATTACGCCAATTAATGTTCTCTTCGATGCTACCCAGTCCTTTGACCCAGATGGGGACGAACTTACCTTTACTTGGGAGTTTGGCGATGGTCTCACGGGCGAAGGAGCCTTGGTGAATCATGTCTATACAATCCATGGGGAAATCGTTGTTACACTGACGGTGGAAGACGGACGAGGGGGAGTAAGCGTACAAGAAAAAACGTTAACGCTGTTCCCACCCTCATTCGAAAACCCTGGGGATACACTCGATGTAGAAGGCTTCTCCTTACAATGGGATGTTTTCCCGAATCCGCTGGAGGACTTTGCCATAGTTAGGCTTAGAGATATAGGTGAGGTAGATCAGCTTGACATAGAAATGTATGACCATGCAGGAAGATTGGTTTTCCTAGAGTCTGTGATTAAGCTAGATGAGATTCTGGATTACCGAATTGATTTGGGAAGCATGAGCTCAGGAGTCTATGTGATCGCAATACGAACCGAGAACTCGTTAAGCTCTAGGCATGTGATTATTAAATAGAGCGCTCGAAAATAAAATAAACTGATTTTTAGCACGGCAGTGCTTCTAGGACTATTCCTAGAAGCACTGTTTTCTTTTTGTATAGACAATTCATGCGTATCAAAATAGAAGGCACAAAAAAGAATGAAAAATCCTTTGCTCAAGGTATGACTACTCTAATAGGATTCAACAATCGCCAGTATTTTAATACGACTATATAGAATTTATGCCAAAGTTATATTTTATAAAAATTTATTTTGAATACCATGGTGAATGTGGAACACCCATTATATTTATAAATAAATGATTATCAATTAGTTAACAAGATTTATTACATCTCTTAATAAAAAAAGGTTCCCATTTTGTCATTTTTTTGCGATCCATTGGATTTTCTAACATCACTTAGTTCATGTAAGGACATATTATATTTTAATAAAATTTATTTACAGGTCATTATTATTTTGCATACTGTAAAAACAGATAGAAAGAACTTGTTGGGTAAAATATACAACACTCAACATGCTCATTAAGGATCCTCAAACTCATTAAAAAATGGCATCTTTAAATGAACGAACAGGTACACTAGGCAGGCGACTAGCCTCCCACTTGCTTAGAAGGTGTACATTCAACCATACCTTCGCCAGAATTGACAACCTTGCTAGTATGACAGCCAATCAGGCTGTGGAAGAACTTTTCAATGTTCCTCCCCTAAGGTGGCCCAATGGACCTTTGTCCTGGCACGATGGAAATCCTATTCATAAGGTTCCGGCTACAGATGAGAACCTAGGAATAGATGATGATCTCTTTGACGATGGAGACCTACGTAGGGCTACTATGCTCTGGATGTTTTATGAAACGCTTTTCGATCCCTCCATTCGGATGAAGCTGACTTACTGGATGCATTCTCTCTTCGTAACTACTTACGAGGACCAGTGGCCCTACTACAATTGGAGCCTGATCATTCAGATGACGTCTGGCAGTCTGAAGACCCTTGCCTACAAGATGACCTTGGACAACCAGATGTTGAAGTACCTCGACAATCGAAATAACAATAAGGGAAATCCCAATGAGAACTACGCACGAGAGTTTCTAGAACTTTTCACCATATTAAAAGGTACCCAAATTTCAGAGGATGATTATACCAATTACACGGAGACAGATATTATTGAAGGTGCTAGGCTGTTGACAGGATTTAAGCAGAGCGAGACCCGTGTAGATCCTACAACTGGACTTCCACAAGGTAGGGCAGAGTACAATCAACACGATACAGATGATAAAACCTTTACGGCTGCCTTTGGAAACCGTACGATTACAGGGGCAACGAATGAGAATGACATGTTCCGTGAGTTGCAGGATTTTGTTGATATGATCTTCGACCAGCAGGAAACTGCGCGGGCCTTTATGCGAAGGCTTTATCGATTCTTTGTGAGCGATAATATATCTCCGGAAGTAGAATCAGATATTATCGAGCCACTTGCTACTCAGTTACGGGGAGATGGATATGTCATTACCCCTACCATTAAACGGTTGCTGAAGAGTGAGCATTTTTATGACGCAGATGATAACGATGGTTCCAATGAAATCATTGGGGCAAAAATAAAGTCTCCACTGGAAATATATGCAGCTTCTGTTACTATTTGGGAGGCGAATAACTTAAATACTGCTGCGAATAATTCGAATTACGAGAACATCTTCAAAGATGACCATCGATTCTTGACCGACTTTATGGATGAGATGGGAATGAGTCCTGAAGGGCCTGAAACGGTAGAGGGCTTCGCAGGATACTACAAGGAACCTGGATACTCCAACAACTGGTTCAATACCTCAACCAGCTATTACAGGTATGCTGTTGGTACATCCCTGAGAAGAGGGAAAGTCCGTGATAGTAACCGAGATATACCGTTTCAGGTAAATATCGTGAGCTTCGTTGACCAAAATGTCCCCAATCCAGCGGATGGAACTGCTTTGGTTACGGAGTTACTAGAGCACCTCTTTCCCGATATGCCAGATCAAGATCGATTCAATTATTTCCTCAATGAACTTTTAGGGGGTGGTAGCTTGAATAATTGGTCCACTTCGTGGACGGACTACAAGAGCAATGGTGATGACTCGACTGTACGAGTAGGACTGGAGAACTTATTCAATGCCATCATGCAATCAGCAGAATTCCAAACTTTCTAAAAAAATGAAAAGAAGAGACTTTATACGCAATACAACAGCAGCAGGTACAATACCTTTATTGCTAGGAGGAGGTATGCCTATGAGAACGATGGGAGCCTCCTTTAAATCAGCGGCTACTTGTGATTATGCCGATAGATCCATCGTGATTATTTACTTGAACGGAGCGAATGATGTGTACAACGCCTTTGTAGGCCTGGATAATTATGGAGCTTACCGTAATGCACGTCCCAATATAGGCCATAATCAAAACCAATTGATGACCCTTGATTCCAGTCTGCCAAATAATCAGCAACTGGGCTTACACCCTATTCTCACAGGTATGAGAGACTTGTACGATTCAGATAAATTTTCTATCGTACAACGCGTAGGGTATCCTAGGGCAAACTATTCTCACTTTGATTCAGAAGACTACATGTTTAGAGGGCGTGATGGGGAAGGGATGGGGATGGTGCCTCCTGGAACAGGCTTTATGGGTAGATTTACGGCGAATCGCTACCCGGGCTACCAGGGGATTCCCTTTGAGGGAGAACCCGATCCTTTAGGACTTATTTTATCTAATCTACCCTCTACTGGTTTCCATACACAGGAAGAGCACAATATAGAGCTGAGAATTGATGGGAATCCTGGGCAGTACGCAGACTTGATTTCCTCTGTATTTGGAGAGCCTCTAACCAATATTCCCGGTACGGAAAATGGGACAAAGCTGAACTATATCAACAATATTAATGTAGCAGCTAACCTGTATGCCTCTCGCATTTCTGATACTTACAACCTAGGGTCTAATTCAAATGTGAACTACCCGAGTAGCAGTCTGGGGAACGACCTGGAAATCATTGCAAAAATGCTTTCAGGGGGAAGTAGAACCAAAATCTTCTTGACCTCAACGGGGGGATGGGATAATCACAATGAACAAGTAAACAATGGAAATACTACGCAGGGCCGGCACTCAGACTTACTCGGGAATTTATCAAATTCTGTTAAGGCTTTCCATGATGATCTTCAAAACTTGGGACTAGGAGATAATGTATTGACAATCATATTTTCAGAGTTCGCAAGGAAAGCCGAAGAAAATGGTAACCTAGGTACAGACCATGGTACACTCAATAATATCTTTGTTGTCGGAAACGGAGCTAGATCAGGCGTTACAGGAACCAATTATGACTTCACAGATATTGACCGGAGAGGAGCAATCAACCAAGAGCAAAGAGAATACGATTATCGAAGTGTTTTTGGGTCTGTCCTACAGGATTGGATGGGAGCCAGTGATGAATCCCTTGCTGAGGTTTTCCCAGGGATTTCCTTGGACAATAGCCTTTCTTTAGTAGATACTAATTCTATAGTAGATTCACAGTGCTATTGGGTACCTGCTGTGCAGAACATTGAGTGGACTGTTGGAGCTAAGATATTCCTACAAGGGTATTATGATGAGACAGCTGGAGAAATGCGGAGGAACTTAGTAGAAAATAACCTTGTACCTACGTCTCAGCCCTATACAGGAGCACCCTTCAATTACACGGGTTCAGAGTCAGCCTCTACTTTTCCAACAGACACCGTAGACTGGGTCTTGGTAGAGTTAAGAGATGCATCTGCATTAAATACGTTGGTTGCTACGAAGGCTGTGCTTGTTCGCAAGGATGGAATGCTCATGGAACCTAGCGGAACGGTGGGTGTTACCTTCGTAAATATACCCTCCGGTTTTTATCACCTAGCGGTATATCATCGGTCCCACCTAGCGGTTCTAAGTGCAACCTCTATCAGTACCACTCAGGCCTCACCTATGTTAGACTTTACCCAAACTGTTGGAAGTGCAATGGGGACAAATCAGCAAGCAGATTTGAATGGGGCTTTTGGAATGCATGTAGGAGACTACGATAGCAATGGAATTTGTAATAACCAGGATTTCAATATCTGGAAACGTGAACCCGCAGCCCTTGATGCTTATTTGACCTCTGATGGAGATGGAAATGGGATTATCAATAATCAGGACTTCAACAGATGGAAAGGGAATTCCAGTAGGATTGGGATCAATGAAATCCAGAAATAATCATTACGGTTTATTAATTTGCAAAAATAAATTATTATAAAAAATGAAAATTTTCAATCACAATCACTTTCGTCGGCTAGTTCTGACAACCCTATGTATTATAGGGGCTACGCACCTGACGATGGCTCAAGGAGGACTTTCCCTCAGATGGGTGCCTAGTTGGGACTGTGATCAAGAGATCTTAACAGCAACGGTTCAAGTAAGGGCAGGTGCTCCCATTGATCAAACGTTGGGAACCTCTTCCATCTACATGACTTACAATACACAGGCATTGATCTTTAATGAGTATACTTCATTGAATTTTCATAAAAAGAATTTGTGTATTGGAGGTGCAGCAAGTGCTTGGGATTCCCATGCTTTTGATGGAACCTCAAAGCCAGGGCACTTCAACCTAACAATGGTTTTGAATGTCGATGGAAAGTCTTGTCCTGAGATTAGTACTGAGGAATGGACCGATGTCGGGAAGGTGAGTTTTTCTGTAGTGGACAAGACACAGAGACCTGAAATTGAGTTCAATCCCGTTCATACGCACTTTAATGGAAGCGTATTGAACAATGGAACCTCTGGATATCAGGTAGACCAAATAGCCTACCCGGAGATTGAAGCTTGGGAATGCGGAATTGATATCAGCAAGTATTTGTCGCAGTTCAAGGTGCGTCAGGAAGCACTAAATGCATTATTGGAATGGGGAACCTTGAAAAAGATGCCTGATGGTAGTAGGTTCGAAATAGAACGTTCTTTTGACTCTCAAATTTTCAAGCCTTTTGGTAGTATGTCAGTGATGGATAACCCCAGTAATGAGGCGTTTTCTTACATGGACGAGGAAGTCGATCGCTTTGCCGGACAAACTGTTTTTTATCGTATAAAAATGGTTAATCCTGAGGGCGATTATACTTACACTTCCATTCAGTCTTTGGATATTGAGCGACTAGAGGAGTTTCCTCTGGCACTTACACCTAACCCTGCTAGTTCATTGGTAGATGTTTCGATGAACGTACCTCAGGAAGGTATATATAATCTAAGTGTGCTAAATCCTCTTGGACAGCGTGTACTAACTCAAAGGCTCAATGCACAGGCTACCTACAACAACGTCCAGTTGGATGTATCAGAGCTTACTCCAGGGGTTTATATCATCAACCTGGTAGGAGATAGCCACGTAGGAGCCGCAAAGTTGACGGTGAGATAAAGTGATAGCGGTCTAAACCTAATTCAGTGTTTGGATACAGAGGGAGTTGAGGAATATTATGTAAAAAACAAAAGAGAAGCTTAATAAACTTCCCAATTACAAAATTCCTTACTTCCTCTGTAATTTTATCAATATGGAATGCTTTTGGATCGTTTACAAGGAAAGTAATGTTTATGAAAATGATTAAACTTTTCCTTTCAATATCCTTGGGAATTTTTTCTTCATTCTGTGCCTTAGCCATAGTTCCTGGTCAGCTTTCTGATTTTCAAGATGGTACCTTGCAAGGCTGGGCTGGTGGCGATATTCTCACAGTTAATGAGGCTGGAGGCCCTCAAGGCTCAGGAGATAGATTTCTCAATGTAAAGACAGATCCATTAAGCAATCAAGCTGGGAGTCGACTTGCCGCATACAATGGAGAAGCCGGATGGACGGGAGACTACCTTACTGCTGGAATCACCGAAATTGTCATGGACCTTAAAAATCTAGCAGACACGGTGATCAACCTAGAAATGAGGATAGTATTTTTCGGCCCTGGTTCTGATGTACAAAGCGCTACGCGTTTTACAAGTACTAGGGCTATCGTGATTCCCCCGGATAATCAGTGGCACAGAGCTGTATTCTCAATTGCTGAGGATTCTCTTACTCGAGTATTTGGAAGTGATTCCTATAATGTAGTTATGCAAGGAGTTCAGCGTGTAATGTTTCGACACCAACCCGGAGATCCCAGTGCAGGAGGTACAAGTATTACCGCTGGGCTGGGTGTAGACAATGTTGAAGCCATCGGACCGACTATTGCTTTGGGAATTTCCTCGAAGGTATTGCTAGATGGCTTTTTTGACGAAGGACTTGGAGAAATGCATACGCTCCTGGCTAGTTCAGATCTAATTCCCTTGTCGCAGCCTTTCAATCAGAATCCTTGGAATTACCAAGGGGCAGAAACCCTAGCCATGGTGCCTACGAATATGACAGATTGGGTCTTTCTAGAGTTGAGGGACCCACAAGATCCAACACAGGTTCTTAGCCAACAGGCTTGTATGCTTACGCCTGATGGAACCATCATGGACATAAGCGGTTCGAATGTGATCTCCATGGACTTTTCTGGACAGGATAGCGCATACCTAGTGATTAGACATTTTAGCCACCTGTCAGTAATGAGTGCAAATCCGTTGAGGCCTGGAGACTCCTTTGATTTTACCTCCGCCATAGAACAGGCAAATGGGATTGGCCAACAACTAATTAGAGGAGGAAAGGCACTTCTATTTTCAGGAGATTATAATGGAAACGGAATTATAAATAATCAGGATTTCAATAATTGGAAGCAGGCTGGGGCAGCGATTAACCAATATCTGTCAATTGATGGGGATGGAAATGGTATCGTAAATAACCTGGATTTTAACCTTTGGGCTTTAAGTCCGAGTAAGGTCGGAATTCCTGAAATTCAATACTAAAAAGACTCAGGAAATTGCTGCTGCGCGCAGTAAAGTAATTTTGGGGATAGGTAAATAAAGAGAGAAATAATTCATTTAGGGAACAAGCGTCTTCTTTACCGAAGTATTGTTGAATACTTCTGGCAGAGAGCAGGGGAAGTAAATGAATGAAAAAGTGTTTTGGAATCATCAACATTCAGAATTCATGAAAATGGTGGAACAAAATAGGATTATGCAACCCCCTTTATTTGGGGGCGTACTATACCTACTCTTTACGTTAATTTATAATCCTTCTTATGCAGATAAGCTGGATAAGCCTGTTTTACTTCCCCCTACGATTAGTGGGGAATTAAAAACATGGCATAAAATTACTTTGGACTTTGTGGGGCCTACCAGTTCAGAAACGGATAACCCCAATCCTTTTGCGGACTACAACCTTTCGGTTACTTTTTCTAAAGGATCAGAGTCTTTTGAAGTCCCTGGATATTTTGCGGGTGATGGAGACGCGGCGAATACTTCTGTAAGTTCGGGAAATATTTGGCGCGTTCATTTTGCACCTAATTCCTCTGGGATGTGGAACTACACAGTATCCTTTACTTCAGGAACAGATGTAGCCATAAATGGAGGGGGGACTTCTGCAGGATTCATGGATGGAGAAACCGGATCATTTATGGTAGCTCCTACGGATAAATCAGGAAGAGACTTTAGGGGGAAAGGGAGATTAGCCTACGTAGGAGAACACTATTTACAATTTCAAGGCTCAGGTGAATGGTTCGTAAAAGCAGGGGCTGATGCACCTGAAAATAAGCTAGCCTATGATGACTTTGATGATGTGCCCAATCGCGGTGGTAGACGGAAGTCCTGGAGTCCTCATGCACAGGATTATGATCCTGCTAGTGCTAGTGGCTATACCTGGCAAAATGGCAAAGGAACAGAGTTGCTCGGTGCGATAAAATACCTTTCTGACAAGGGAATGAATGCATTCTCCTTTCTGACTTTTAGCCTGTCAGGAGATGATGAAAATGTATTTCCCCACTTATTGAAAGTCAACATCAATACCTACAACGGCTATGGAGACGCAGACCAATGGAATCAAGGGGTGCACAAAGATCGGTTTGATATATCGCGTATGGATCAGTGGGAGAAAATTTTTGAGTATGCAGATAAAATGGGAATGTACCTACATTTCAAGACGCAGGAGACGGAGAACGATCAACGGATGGATGGGGGAGATGTGGGAAGGGAACGCAAACTCTATTACCGGGAATTAGTGGCTAGGTATTCGCACCATCTCGCCCTAAACTGGAATACAGGAGAAGAAAATACCCAATCTGCAGCTCAAGAAAGGGATATGGCAGCATATTTAGCACAAATAGATCCCTATAGTCACCTCATTGTGATACATACATATCCCAATCAAAAGGATAGATATGACGATTTGGTAGGTTCGCAGTCGGAGTATACGGGGGCTTCCTTACAGTCAGGTATAAATAATGTACATGAAGATATAAAGACCTGGGTAACGAACTCTGCCAATTCAGGGAAAAAGTGGGTAGTTGCCAATGATGAACAAGGAGGAGCTAATACAGGAGTAGACAATGATCCAGACGGACGTGAGCAGGTTCGTAGAGAAGTTATATGGGGTACATTTATGGGTGCAGGGGCAGGAGTAGAATTCTATTACGGCTATCAAACCTCCTGTACAGATCTGGATTGTGAGGATCACCGTAGCAGAGACCAGAAATACACAGATGCTGCCTACGCATTGAAATTCTTCCAGGATTATTTTCAAGCCTATCTCCCCAATGTCATACACGACGATGGAGCTACAGGGGATAATGATGATTTTGTCCTCAGAAGCACCTCACGCTCTGCCTATGCGGTATACCGTCCAGATGGAGGCAGTACCTCTATTAACTTACCGAATGGAGATTGGACGCTTCAGTGGTATAATCCCAGAAATGGTCAATTGCAGAATCCTAGTGCTTTCGCTGGAAACCTTAATGCCCCAGATAACAATGACTGGGTTGCCCTGCTTACAGCCGAAGGTGTAGAACCTAACCCTAACGATTGTAATACCCGCATTGTCATGAATGCGCTTAATAATTTTCCTACCCTAAGCATACAGGGCTTTGCTCCTGCTTATGCAGATGCTACAAGACAAGCACTGGCTATTGACGCAGCTCAGTATAAAGATCAATTTGCCGCAGCTCAAGGTAGTTTTAACGGGCCTGAGGGAACATACGACATTACGGTAACTACCCTTTTGGAGACAGATGGAGAAAGTACCTATCGTTTACGCATAAATGGGACCCAGGTGGGGGAATTTGCAAATATCCGTACGGCAACCGATTATGTGCCTTACACTTATACCTTCAGAGGGGTCTCTGTACCAGCCAATGCACAGATCCAAATGGAATTTAATTCCCATTCCAACGGACTCATTCCAGAAGGAAACGCTTTTGCTTTTTCGCGAGGACGATGGACCCAAGTCGCTTTTGATTGCGTCGGAGGAGAAAATCCGGTAAGTGGACCACCAATCGTTCAAAATCCTGGAGATCAGCAAAATGTAGATGGACAGGAGATCAATCTACCCATTGTCGCTGAGGATACCGCCAGTTGCGGCCCCTTGAGCTTTATGGCAACGGGCTTGCCTCCTGCCCTAAGCATAGATGAAACTACGGGAGTGATCACTGGAAAACTTCAAGAAGGGGGAGAGTCCGGGGATCCAGAAGCCTATTTAGAAACCAATGGCTTGTTGATAATTGAGGCAGAGTCAGAAAATCCTGTAGGAGGTTGGGAGAGAAAAACCGAGGGAGGAGTAACGTTTCTAGAGGCAACTACTAACCATTTTGGAAATACAAATGGGGGAACCATACCCTATGAAGTCAATTTCTCTACAACTGGAGTATATAGGTTACAAATGAAATCCAATATAGAAGGAACCAATACCACCGAGAGTAATGATACCTGGATCAAATTCGAGAATACCAGTGATGTTCATTTTGTATGTGTCCAAGGAGGAATATCGAGTGAGATGGAACTAATCAATAACATCAATGGAGTTCAATCTAATAAGAACCTTTATTATCCAAGAGGGAATGCAGCTGGGAGGCCTGATCATGGAAATGAAAATCCTGGAAACAGTGGATTTTTCAAGATATACAGGAGTGGAGGAGGAGCGTTTAAATGGGACGCTCGTACCATTGATAACAACGGTTTTCCTGTATACCTATATATCACCAATCCAGGAACGTATACCATGGAAATTTCTGAGCGATCTGCTGGTCATAAAGTAGATCGTATTGCCCTGTATAAGGTAGATACCTATGGTACAGGAATTCCTGGAGCTACGTTAGATGGTCCTGCATCTACCAAGGGGCAGGGAGAGGTCAAGGCTGCTTCAGAGGATAGTCCTTACAATGTATCCATAACGGTTGCGAATTCATGTAATCCTTCTCGAGATACGACTATCAATTTTACGTGGTATGTTTCCGATGAACCGCTGAATGCGACTTGCAGAGCTAAGCTTTATTTGGAAGGGATCTACGATCCGATGCAAGGGACTATGAGTCAGAGTCTGCTTCAAGAGGGATTGGTTCCCTTGTCGCAACCCTTCACTGAAGCGCCTTATGCTTACGCTGGAAACGAAGCGGTAAGCTCCATCCCCTCCACTGTCTCTGACTGGGTATATGTGGAAATGCGTGAAGTAGGGAATGTAGCCAACATACTTGCACAAAGAGCGGCATTCCTTTCTGCATCAGGGCAGATATTGGAATTAGATGGTACTGTAGGTATATCCTTTCCAGGCCTTCCGTCAGGAATGTATCACCTAGCAGTATACCACAAAAGCCACATGGGAGTCTTAAGCGCACAACCTATATCCTATTCAGCAAATACTCAGGAATACGACTTCACCCAATCCATAGATCAAGCAATGGGGAATCTCCAGCAGAAACCTTTGGGGACTGCTTTTGGACTGTATGCAGGAGATTATGATGGAAGTGGAATCTTGAATAATCAGGACTTCAATAGGTGGAAACAGAATGGAGCTACCCTCAATCAGTATTTGTCTGTAGATGCAGATGGGAATGGAATTGTCAATAATCAGGATTTCAACCTTTGGACGCAAAATGGCAGTAAGGTGGGAATTATTGAAATACAAAAATAAACGTTTGGGAGAAAAAATTTATCGAGATGAAAAGAACAATTGCACTAAGCCTATTTGGATTAATATTTTTTGGTGGCTGGCTTTCCTATCTGATTTCCAGTTCCTCAGGTCAGCCAGCAGGATATGCAGGAGAACCTGGGGGAACTACCTGTGTAACTTGTCATAATTCCTTTGCGCTCAACTCTGGAGGGGGATTTCCTGCACTTACTTCTAATATTCCAGCAGCAGGCTATCAGCCTGGACAATCCTATACGATTACGGCTAGGATAGAAGAACTTGGAATAAACAAATTTGGTTTCCAGGCGACGGTGTTTGGAGATGCTAGCAATATGGGGGAGGGTACTATACAGGTTACTGATGCGAATACTACGCGTATTTTTACAGGGGCAATGGCAAATTATATCACCCATACAGTAACGGGAAATTTTAATCCGGGCTCCTATAGTTGGAATTTTGATTGGGTAGCGCCAGAAGCAGGTACAGATTCTGTTACGGTTTATGCCAGTTTTGTATCTGCCAATGAAGGTAATGGAAACAAAGGAGATGATGTCTATACCACTATCCTAAAAATTGGAGAAGCTCCCGCTCAATCAGGAGAGGTGAGAGCTTTCTTAGCAGGGTATTACAACGCTGCTACATCGAATATGGGAAATCAACTTCAAAGTGCAGGTCTACTTCCCAGTACTCAACCCTATAATTATCCTCCATTTAACTATACGGGGACGGAAACCTTGCAAACACAGCAAACCGATATTACAGATTGGGTCTTATTGGAAGTAAGAGAAGATCAAGCACCCCAAAATATCGTTCAAAGACAGGCGGTTCTTTTAACCCAAGATGGACAATTAATCAGTGCTAATGGGAGTCCCAATGTCTTATTTCCAACCCTTCCCAATGGGAATTACTATCTGGCGATTCGGCATAAAAGCCACCTAGGAGTTATTAGTAGCTCTTCTATCTCAATTGATCCCCAAACGCCCATTTCATATGATTACACCACTGCAGTAACCCAAGCATTAGGTGATAACCAGTTGAAACTTCTTTCGGGAAATGTTGCGGGACTTTTTGTAGGAGATTTTGACAACAATGGACTAGTAAATAACCAGGACTTTAATTTGTGGAAGCAAAATAGTGCTGCTGTAAATGCTTATCTTCCCATAGATGCTGATGGAAATGGGATTGTAAATAACTTGGATTTCAATCAGTGGAAAGGAAATCCATCGAAAGTTGGATCTCCAGATTTATAATAATCAATACCCCTGCATTTTTTTCGATTCAGGGTGGGCAATATGGTTAAGGAGTAATTTTTTATATCTTGCTGCGAAAAATTATTCCACTCGAAAAAACTTAATGTAAAACCGTTTATGAAGCCCACCTTATGTATCCTTGCAGCTGGTATGGGGAGTAGGTATGGAAGTCTCAAACAAGTAGAAGCCTTTGGTCCCTCTGGAGAAACAATTATCGATTATTCCGTATACGACGCAAAAAGAGCAGGTTTTGGAAAAATCGTTTTTGTGATCCGAGAGAGCATTGAAAAGGAGTTTAAAGAAGTATTTGGGGATAAATTTTCTAAGTATATTGACGTTGAGTTTGTTTTCCAGGAACTGCACAACATTCCAGGAGGGCATAAGATAAGTCCAGAGCGAGTGAAGCCTTGGGGAACAGCCCATGCGGTGTGGGTCGCAAAAGACGTAATCAACGAACCCTTCGGAGTAATCAATGCAGATGATTTTTATGGAAGGGATGCATTCATCCGCTTAGGCGCCTACCTTTCAGCAGTTAGTCCTGGGAATACGTCAAACTACTGTATGGTAGGCTTTGAGCTCAAGAAAACCCTTTCCGATTTTGGATCCGTTAATAGAGGAGAATGCGTAACAGATGAAAATGGATTTTTGATTTCGGTAACAGAACGCTTGAAAATACGTCGGAATGAATCAGGGGTGGTAGAGTATCCTGGAGAAGATGGTGAAATGATTCCCCTTTCAGAAGATACGCCAGTCTCCATGAATATGTGGGGTTGTCTTCCCAATATTTTTGACGAATTTCAGCAGAGATTTGAGAGATTTCTCGAAGAAAGAGGGCAAGAGTTAAAGTCCGAATTCTATATCCCCACCTTAATTTCTCAATTAATTGATGAAAAAAAGATCTTCCTGAAGATGATCAAAACCGACTCCCCATGGTTTGGAGTGACCTACAAGGAGGATAAGCCAATGGTTATTGAAAGCCTTCAAAAACTTGTAGACCAAGGGGTTTATCCCCCCTCTCTCTGGGAATAGTTGGAATAAATTCCATAGGAAGGGCAGCGTTTTAACTCGCTGCCCTTTTTTTAAGCATAAGAAATAGACCATTCATACAAGAATTTTTACAGGCGAGGAAAAAACTGGCAAAACAATAAGTAGAATTAAAATATTTTTGAAATATAATTTTCGCAATACGTACCATAGGATTTAAGCTGGGCACTCCTTTTGGAAAAATCCTCCTTTACTTCGGATAGTAAAAGGGTTTATCCATTTCTCAAAATAGTGTGAGTTAATCCCCATATTGGTATGTCCCAAAGCAACAACAATCCTGGTTCTCTATTCGAATACTTTGATTCAGAAACGAAAAGAAAAGCTGCGAGAAAGCGAAGACTTATTCTCCTAGTTGTGGGTTTTTTAATAAGCTCTGTTGGGTATGTTCTATTTTTATCGACCAATGATAGATCCCCCCAACAAGATCTTCCCCTTGTACCGTTTGAAGATCTAGATAGCAAAAAAGTTGAAGTACTTTTGACAGAGGGAGCAGAAGGATTTTTGTTGAGTGATCCAGAGACAGGCCTTTCTGATACCATTCGTTCTCTGAAAGATTATGGAGTCTTTCTAGAATTTTACAGTCAACATAAAGGACCTTCGGTTGATTTGGATACGGTGATTGTTACCCACTCACCTAACAATAAGGTTCGGATGGAAGCCTTTCAGATAGATACTCCTCATGTACTTACAAAGAGAACAGACACAGTAGGGAACTCTAAAATGAATTCATCACTTGTCTCTCTTCAAATTGAAATAGATGGTGAGCCCAAAGAAGGGAGTCCCCTGATATTTACTATACCCAATTATAATCCGAACTGGTGGTATGTGCTGGAATATGGGAATGGAACTCGAATGCGGATAAAGAGAATCCACACCTTCACCTACGAGGAATCTGGAGAGTATACCCTCAAAATAACCGCCATACATAAGAAAAGTGCTCAGCACATTGATAGTGTTTGCCAAATCGAAATTTTATCAGCTGTGGAGGATTTTTTACAAACCTGGAAAATATTTTGTAGAAAAAGTATTTCCATCTCCTAGGTGCTATGTGCAGGGCTTTATTCCATCAAGCAAAAGTACCTAATTCAGAGGCCCTAATTCTCCCAATTTCTAACTTCCCTTTTCTCAATAATTTCTCATATAGAAAGAATAAGGGTATACAATTTTGCGTTATACCCCTAAAAGCTGACGGATCAGTTTCTTTTTCTGTGGGAAAATATCCCTTGTATTATATCACATGAAATAAAAATGTTTATTGCAGATATTGTAAGTATGGTAATTAGTTTGCCTCGTGCCAGTTATGCGAGACCTGAGGGTATTTTCGGATAGGCTAGAGTGCTGTGCCAATTAATATCACTGTATGCAAATGAGAAAACCAAAACCTAGGCCTATAGATGAATTCTTGCCAACTTCTGGGAGAAATAGGAAATCGCGGAAGAACAGAAGCAAGCTATTCGGGATATTGCTCTTGGTTGCTGCTGTATGCATTATTGGATTGATGTGGTATAGGTTAGGAGCAGGTCCTACTCCCTTGGAAGTCTACAGTTTGAATGACTTGAGTATTGAGGAGGTAAGTGAGTACCTGGAAATGTACCCAGCTGGAATTTTTATCAATGATGAAGAGCAGGGAATTAAAGATACAATCACCTCTTTAACAGATTTTCTAGCCCTTATCCCTGAAGCGGACGAATTGGTCAGTGATGCAGATGATCCCTTTAACAACAATCTCTCTTTGGATACCCTAACCTTGATAGAAACGGGGACGCCAAATTTCGAAGAAGCCTCTTCCTCCGAGAATCAACCTTCATTCGATGAAGATAAAACCATCGCTTCAGGTAGTACGTCTACTATTCCTTCAGTTCCAGCGTCTAACGCTACTAGGGAGAAAGCAAGTAGTGGACAATCCTCCTCAAAGCCTGAAAAAACAGTAGCGAGTAGAGAGACCCCAAAAGAATCGGCAAAGAAGGCCAATTCTTCCATCAAAGCGGGAACAAAAAAAGAATTTGGGCCTTTTGAGGTGGAAGTTTCCGGTGAGCGTGTTGAAGGGATTCCATTGAACTTCTACATTCCCTCTTATAGCTCGAGGGTATCATATTTTATGGATTATGGAAATGGAGTCACGCAGCGTGTCAAAAAGCGACACGCATTTTCTTACACTGAACCAGGAAATTTTACCTTGAAACTCATTGCGATAGATCAGGCCAGCGGACAAAGGAGTGCCTATACAGAGAATATCATCATTATGCCTGAGCCGATAGCAGAGCAGGAAAGCTTTCTTGATGAGGGCACAATGGATGAAACCGTAGACGAGACAGCCTCTTTTATTGATGAGGTAGAAGAGGATGAGCCCATCCCTTCAGAGGAAATGGCTTCTCCTCCACAGACTGGGCCCTCTAGCCTTATTACTGGGCAAGAAGGGGATCCCCTCTCCGATCGGGGAATCCTCAAAGAGGAAGAGAAACCTGCAGAACTCCCCGATGAGAACTCCGAGAGTATACCTGCAGAGGTATCGGGACCCTTGAAAATAGTTGAAGTTTTGCCTTCCTTTCCAGGAGGACTGAGTGCCCTGAATCGATTTATTCAAAGCGAACAACAATACCCTCAGGTAGCACGGGAAAACGGTATTCACGGAAAGGTCTATCTTCAATTTACTGTTTCAGAATCCGGAAAAAGAGAAAACATAAAAATACTGCGTGGGATTGGCTATGGATGTGATGAAGAAGCCTTACGACTTGTAAGTATCATGCCCGATTGGGTCCCGGGTAGGCACTTGGGGCGTGTGGTCCCTGTATTGTATACACTGCCTATTACCTTCAAACTCAACTAACTCGTAATCCAGGATTTATCGTTATCGTTAATGAATAAAGTTATACCCTTTCTTGTAACTTGCTTTTTTACTTTTCTCTCCCATTTTCTTTCAGGCCAAACCTATGTATCGGGTGTAGTATCCGACATGGAAAACGGTGAGACAGTTATTGGGGCAAAAGTGGTTATCAAAGGTACTCTGATTGGTACGATTACAGATATTAATGGGAATTTCTCATTAGCTACTAATTACGAAACCCCATTTACCCTTGAGGTATCCTCCATTGGCTATGAAACGGAAGAGCTGGTAATTTTCAAGACGGTTGAAAATTTCGGCATTACCATGTCAGCTACCGAATACTTTGAAGAGGAAGTGGTAGTGTCTGCTTCGCGCATCGAAGAGCGGATCATGGAGGCACCCGTTTCCATCCAGAAGTTGAGCCTACTAAACATTCGGTACTCACCCTCGGGGGATATTTACGGTTCTCTAGCCCAGTTGAAAGGGGTACAAATCAATACGGGGAGCCTTTTGTTCCCCTCAATCAATACACGAGGGTTTGGCGATATGCAAAACTGGCGATTTGTCCAGCGGATAGATGGAGTGGAGATGAATTTGCCAGGCTTGAATTATCCCATCGGGAATATCAATGGTACATCAGACCTCGATATCCGAAGCATAGAAATCGTTCCTGGAACAGGCTCTGCCTTGTATGGTCCCAATGCCTTTAATGGTTCCATGGATATCTACACCAAAAGTCCTTTTGAATACCAGGGACTTAGTGCAGTATTAAAAACAGGGGCACTCATTCAGAAAGGTGTAAATACGCGTCCAGTTCTCGAGGCAGGATTGAGGTTCGGGCATAAAGTCGATGAAAAATTTGCCTGGAAATTAGACCTTACCTATCTCAATGCTTATGATTGGCAAGCAGAGGACAACTCCTTCCATATCACCCCTGCAAGGATTCCGATACAGGACTCACTACTCAGTCTGCCCAGAACTCACCCCAACTTTGACGCAGTAAATGTCTATGGAGATGAGGTTCAAGTCCCTGTATTTTTGGGCGATTCGGCTCTGACTCTAATAAACCGGACAGGGATACGCGAACAAGACATCATTGACTACAAGATTGACCATTTAAAAGTAACGGGTGCGATGCACTTTCGGCCCAACCCCTCTATGGAACTCATCTATGCATTTCGATACGTAGAAGGAGATGCTATCTTGAGGCATACTACAGTTTACCCCTTTGTAAATGTGACAAACAGTACCCACAAACTCGAATTGAAAGGGAAGAACTACTTCTTTAGAACCTATTATTCTGGAGAAGATGCGAAGGACTCCTATGCAATGCTAGCTACAGGAGCCTTTATTCAAGAAGGGCTTAAATCCAGTCAAGCATGGTCCCAAGATTACTCTAATGCTTACTTGGGGAATATACAAGGTGTTGTGAGTGGAGACCATGAGGCAGCCAGGCTTTTTGCAGATAGGGACTTGCCAGGGCCAGAATCAGAAACCTTTCAACTCTTCCGAACCGCTACCCTGACCAACCCAGAAATAGCTAGTGGAGGCTCGCAGTTCATTGATAAAACTCGGATGGTACATGCCGAAGGAATGTACGACTTCTCTCCGATCTTGCCTTTTGCTTCCATCCAAGTAGGAGGCCATGCGAGAAATTATTTTTTAGATTCAGAGGGTCAAGTGTTTAACGATGGGGTGAATGGATTTGGGGAACCTATTTCTATTCTGGAATACGGAGGCTACCTTCAAGCTTCTAAGAAGCTTTTTGATGATGTGCTGAATTTGAGAGGTTCAATTCGTTATGATAAGAACCCCAATTTTGAAGGCCAGCTTACCCCCAGGCTTTCTGCTGTGATTAATTTCGGCACGAAACAAGAACATTTTATCCGTGTTTCTGCCCAAACCGGCTTTAGAAATCCCGCTGCTCAGGAGGCTTATATTGCCCTGGATGTACGCGACCTGATTCTGTTGGGGGGAACCCTCGACAATATCAGTAACTACAACTATATGAAGTCGGATGGATCCAGCGTCAATGGACTGGATATATTCAATAACCTGGTCACGATTCCATCCTTTCTGGCATTCAGCGCTTCAGGGGGTCAAAACGCCGAGCTCCTAGAACCTTCCAATGTCCAACTGCTTCAGCAAGAACAGATCTCAACAGCTGAATTTGGATACAAAGGTCTGGTTGATAAGCGTCTTTGGATTGACGCCAGTGTCTACTATAATATATATGAGAACTTTGTGCATCGGGTAAATGCCTTTAGCTTACCCGCTCAAAGAGCTTTTTCTGTATATACGAATATACCTGAGCAGATTACCTCCTACGGAGGCGGAATTGAGATAGGCTATCTATTTCCTTCTGGGTTTCGCCTAGGTGGGAATTACGACTACGCAACCTTTGATGCTGAAGAAGCTATAGCAGCCAATCCTGGTTTCCTTCCTGCGTTTAACACCCCAGAACATCGAGGGAATTTCTTCTTTGAGAACCGCGATTTATTCAATGGCTTAGGCTTTAACATTATGTATCGCTATTCCACTGCCTTTCAGTGGCAATCGCCTTTTGGCCAGGGGAATATTGATGCCTACCATATTTTGGATGCAGGTTTGTCCGCAAAATTTAGCCAGATCAACTCTATGGTGAAAGTGGGTGCAACCAATGCTTTGGGACAAGAATACAGACAGGTTTATGGAGGTCCCAGCGTAGGAACACAGCTATACCTTACCTTCATCTATGATAAGTTTATTAGGTAAGTAAAAGAGGTGAGAAGCTAGAGGGGAGAGGATGTTGAATGGAATTCATTTGTAATCTCTAAAGATTGTATTTCCCTAACTGCTTTAAAACCACTTCGAAGTTTTTGGGAAGAGGTGCTTCGATACTGAGCCGTTCCTTTGTGTTGGGGTGATCGAAGCTGATACACTGTGCATGCAGTAGAAATCCATGATTGAGCGGTCTTTCCTCCTTGCGTCCACTGGCTTTGTAATTTCGTTTGATTTGAGAGAGGTAAATGTCTTCTCCGCCATATAAGGTGTCTCCTACTATAGGGCTTCGTACAGCTGAAAGATGAACGCGGATTTGATGCATGCGTCCAGTAACAGGCTCACATGATACCAGGGTGTAATTGCGGAAGTGCTTGGTGCTATGTAGTACTGTTTTGGCTTTTTTCCCTTCCTGCATATGTACCACGACTCGCTTATTGGTAGATACCAATAAGGGAAGAGATACTTCATACAGGTCGAATTTCTGTACGCCTGAGACCAGTGCTTGATAACGTTTGCTTACATTCCTGTGTTGGAACTGGAGAGAAATATCCCGATAGACTTCCATATTCTTGGCAATGAGTAGTACGCCAGAAGTCAGTTTGTCAATTCGGTGGCATAAATGTAGATCGGGATGATAGGTCTTTCCCAATCCTTGTAGGGTTTGTGCTTGCTTATCTGCTAGGCTGGAAACCCCAACAGGCTTATTGACAGCAAGTATACATTCATCTTCATATAGGATTAGATCTTCAAACCGGATTTTTTTCTTCATCTCTACCACATACTACAAAGCTTGGGATAAGTTTCCAATTTTTGGCAAATTCTTTGCCGAAATGAATAAAAAGATATTAATCGCTCCACTAGATTGGGGGCTAGGACATGCTACGCGTTGTATACCCCTCGTCGAGGAGCTCATATTTAAAGGAGCAAAAATTACCTTAGCGGGCTCAGGAGGAGGTCTAACCCTATTGAAGGAACAATACCCCAATTTTCCTTCCCTGGAATTGCCTGCGTATCGAGTCAGGTATTCTGCCCGTTCTCAACAGGTAGGGATGCTCATACGACAGCTTCCCCGACTGTTGCGGGTTATTCAACAAGAAAGGCAAATCCTCGCCCAGTGGATTCGCAAACATCCTCAGGATGGGATTATATCTGACAATCGCTATGGCTGTTGGAATGCCCAAATTCCCTGCGTTTTTCTCTGCCATCAGTTAAATCCCTTACTACCCAGTCCGTTAGCCAGGTTTCAGGGAAGTCTTTTTCACCTCCATCGGCGTTTTCTTAGGCCCTTCCAGGAGATTTGGATTCCCGATTATGCACCTCCAGACTCCCTATCTGGAAGACTCTCTCAACCAGGTGTTCAATTAGAAAAGGCTCTATTCATAGGTCCTTTGTCCCGTTTTAGTAAGTTTACTTCCCAAACGCCCGGATTTTATACTAAAACTCTCCGTGGTAATCCCCCTTTTGCCTTAGCAATTTTGTCTGGGCCTGAGCCACAAAGAAGTTTACTTGAAGCCCAATTGCTCAAACAAGCCGAAAGTCTCGAGCACAGCCTATGGATTATACAAGGGAAGTGGGACCGTACAGAGCCCATTATCAAAGGAAATTGTACCCTTATTCCTCATATGCATCAACAAGACCTGTATTTGGCGATTCAGTCGGCTCAATATATTATATCGCGTTCGGGTTACAGCAGTATAATGGACTATGAGGCGCTAGGGGTAAAACGCTCCATCCTTATCCCCACACCAGGCCAATCAGAGCAGGAATACCTCGGAGAAAAACTCCATAAAGAAAAAGTAGCCTTATGCGTACGACAAAATCACCTGAATCTACCCGCCGCTTTTGAGCAAGTATTGGAATGTAAAGGCTTTGAACGAAGCGATAGTGCCAATCACCTAAGTTGGAAAATTGATAAATGGCTAACATCCCTTTAAAGGTCTATGGACCTTTCTGTTACAAACCCTATCTTACCCTCGTATATGAACAAGCTTCAGATTGACAAGCATGAAATCCCTTTTGGTATCGAGCGCTCCCAGGGAAAGCGCATCAGCCTAAGATTCAAAGCGGAATCTGACATGCTGATCTTAAAAACTCCCGATGGTAGACTTTCCTCCCAAGCTAAATCATTTATCCAGCAGAAAGAACGTTGGATCTTGAGAACTTTTCTACGTATCCAGGCAATGCAGGATAAAAAAAGAGAATTTTGGGAGCTCCTTAGAAAAGGGAAAGTCTGGTACTTGGGAACAGAGTACACCGTCCGAATTCATCGTGCAAGGGCCTTTTCGGTTCAGGTAAAAGAGCAGGAGATTTACCTGGGACTTCGAGGGGTAGAAGGTCCAAGAATTACAGTAGATATACTCAAAAAGATGTTGATCCATCTTGCCAAGGAGTATCTGATTCCGCAAACTCAAACTTGGGCACGGCAAACAGATTCTTGGGTAAATAAAATCTTTATCAAAGACCAGCGGAGTAAATGGGGGAGCTGTAGTGGGAAGCGCAATATCAACCTCAATTGGCACCTGATTCTACTCCCTCCACCCTTGATTGATTACCTAATTGTTCATGAACTCATGCATCTCCGCGAAATGAACCACAGTCCTGCCTATTGGCGTTGGGTCGCGCGATACTATCCAAGCTATAAGGAAGCTCAGAAGGCATTGCATACGTATGACTGGGTTATTGGCGTATTGGATAAGCAATGGTGAGGTATTTCAATTTTTTTTCGGATATGAATAAAGTACTATATTATCAGAGCCTGAAAGTCCCTAACCCTTTGGGTTTCTTCTAGGAGAGGAAAAGTCCACCATAACCTTTGATAGGATAGTCCATAGTTAAATAGTCCATAGTCTATGGTAACCTTTGATAGAAGAGTCCGTGGTAAGGTAGTCCGTAGTAACCTTTGATACGGGACCAAAGTACAACTAACCCTCAACCCTCAACCCTCAACCCTCATGGCTACTACCTTGCTCAAACAGGATCGTCTCGTTTCTCTTGACCTTTTTCGAGGGATTACCATGTTTCTACTGTTGGCAGAAGGAGCAGGAATTTATGAGGCCCTGGGAGAAATGGTGAGGGAGGAGAGTCTTGGAGCAAGCCTTATTCGTCAATTCCATCACCATCCCTGGAATGGCCTCCGATTTTGGGACCTCATCCAGCCCTTTTTCATGTTCATTGTTGGAGTTGCTATGTGGTTTTCTGTGAACAAACGTTTGAAGACGGGAACCCGTGTACAGGTACACAAGCATATACTTAGACGTTGCCTCATCCTATTGGCCCTGGGGGTTACCCTTCACATCGGCTATCAGCAGAGGTTGGTATGGGAACTGTGGAATGTTCTTTCCCAGCTTTCGATCACCATTCTAATCGCTTACCTCATCATACGATTGCCTTATAGAAGTCAACTGTTCATTTCTTTTGGCTTACTACTAGCAACAGAGGCTTTGTATCGTTTTACGGGTATTCCGGGATATGATCAACCCTTTGTGAAAGACCAAAACTTTGGTTCATATATGGATCTGGTGCTTATGGGCAAGATTAATCCTGGGGGAGGATGGGTAGCTATTAACTGCCTACCTACAGCGGCCCATACAATCTGGGGAGTACTTTGTGGGAAATTACTAGCAGAAAACTGGCCTCATAGGGAAAAACTGCGCTACCTACTTATGGGAGGTATTGTGGGCCTAGTACTCGGTTATGGCCTAGACCTTTCGGGGATCACTCCTATTATCAAACGCATTTGTACTTCTTCTTTTGTTTGGGTTTCAGGAGGCTGGGCTTTGTTGGGCTTGGCTTTGTTCTATTGGATTTGGGATGTCAAGGGTATACGTCGGGGCTTTCCCTTCTTCATTCTTGTGGGGATGAATTCAATTTTTATCTATGTATTTATGGAAACGGTAGGAAAACAATGGTTCAATCCCTTTTTCAAAATCTTTTTTAGGGGTAGCATAGGAAGATGGGGCTGGGGAGAAAACTGGGTGAGTCTATTTTCAGCAGTTTTGAGTCTAGCCTTCGTTTGGTACTTGGCGTGGTGGCTGTATCGGCGGAAGATTTTTATCAAGGTGTAAAGCCGACTCTTTGAGATCCCATGTGGTTGTTTTTGTGTTAATTAATCGTTAACCTGATATTAATTTAACACATAAAAAGACATACATTATGGCCGTAATCAAAGTGATTGAAATCATGAGCAACTCCAAAAAAAGTTGGGAAGATGCTGTAGCCAAAGGAGTTGCAAAAGCTTCTGAGTCTGTGAAAAATATCCGATCTGCTTCTGTTCAGCATCAAAGCTGCGTAGTAGACAGTGGCAAAATCAAAGAGTATCGGGTGAACCTAAAAGTGTCATTTGAGGTAAAGTAGTGCGAAGAATGTATTGACATAAAAAATAGGAGGTCCTACTTCCAGCCTAGCTGGTGTAGGACCTCAACCTTTCCCTTTCCGTAATTAAGGACGGGGCACCTAAAAGAATTCCCCTTTTTACGTAAAATTAATTTCTGTTGGGCTGATTAATTTCCAGGGCAGGCGTTGCTTGGGAAACAGGATTGCTATTGCCTAGACTATACCCGAAGGCTATTAGGAAGTTTCCCAGCAGGAAACGTTGTTCATCGTACTCCGCCGTTCTAAATACATACTTTAAATCAAGGTGGAAGGGGGAACTGAAGTAAATACTAGCATTGAACATACCTACTAAACCAGCAGGCTCAAAGCCATTATCCGACAGGTTATCAATGGATTGACCATCTTGTTGTATGCCTAATAAGAAATTAACTCCAGCACCAGCACCCACTGAAATATTATTAGAAAGGTTTGCTTTGAAAGCAACGGGAATCAGATCCAGATAAGTAGGTCTGAAGGTACTTCCCAGGCGGTCAAACTCCATGAAAGACAAGGTCAATTCAGGTTCATAATAAATGGGGGTTTGCTGGATAAAAACAAACTCTCCAGGTGGGAGCTCTACATCAAAGGGGAGGCTTTCTGCATACTCCCTCACATCCAATATAGCTTGGGGTCTCCTGCTAAAACTAATATTGAGAAACAGGTTATTTCCGAAAGTCTCACCTAGATTTTGGTCGCCTTCACCTGCTTCTATGTTGGCGCCTATGCGGAAGTTGATTGCAGTTTTGGCTTTGCGTACTTGGTCTAAACTTTGGACAGGGAAAAACTGAATGGGAAAAGAATCTCTCTCTCGTTTGAGATCTTCCCCTTGACCTGGAATAACGGAATTGAACTGCATATTGAAAGTTCCTGCAGAACTTCCTCTACCTTCATTGGGGGGCCAGTGGCCTTCTTGGGCGTAACAATTGAAAGATGCGAATGCCAGTAGACAGACTATGAGTATAAAATTTTTTGGCTTCATAGCGATTTGTTGCTTGTGTTTGGAAAACGTACTACTTTAGCAAAAGTATTGCGAAAATTCGAAAAAAATACTGATTGGAGGTATTTTGGTGACAAAAAACTTCTTTTTGTAGTGACGAGGGAGGCCTAGATTATCCATTTTTCCTTACCCTTTCGACATGCGCAACCCTTTCCGGTATCTTGTATGGATAGCAAGTGCAATGGTTCTTTCCCAATGCACATCTAGTCATCTTTCTGATAATAAGGAACTAGATTTTCCCCAAGCAATCGACACCACCGACTGCATGGCCTTGTTTTTTGCGAAGAAAGATCCAGAGGCTATTGCTTGTTTTGAACATGCGGTAGATACGCTCCCATTAGATTCTGATCAGGCCTTAGATTTCTTGTATCATATTGGGCTAACTCATAGGTACGGAAGCGATTTTGAGCAAGTGATTCATGCACTAGAAAGATTCGATACTCGCTTTCCTGTCGTAATTCAAGCAGATACCGACTCTGCCGATTTTTTTGAAAATGCTTTGCTATTAGGCCAAAGGCTCACCCTTGGGGCCTTTGCCCTAGATAATGTAGAAAAAATAGATTCCTCTAAAGAAGCCTTTGAAAAGGCAGATTCCGTTTATAGGAGCCTAATCAAGATTCTGCCCAATCTAAAACCCATTAGGTTTGATGCCCTAGCAGAGGTCTACATAAAACTCAGCAGTTATTTTTCTTATCGAGCTCTTCCCGATAGTACCTTGTTTTACAAGAAGAAGGCTTTGGCAGAGCTAAGTAAACTGGAAGAAAAAGACTGGAGGAGAGAATATCAGTTGGCCAGCCAATTGGGGATGGTATATGAACACTTAGTAGAGTTAGATTCATCTAAAAAGTATACAAGCCAACAAATTCAGATCTTATTTGAAGCCTATGAGGGTGATACAGTAGAGGATATAGCTAAAAGCTTTACCATTTTGGGGCCCTATTATTATGCAAAACACCAATATGACTCCGCATTACTATATTTAAATCGCGCAAAGAGCTGGGTCGAAACGCATCCAGCCATGGATCCCAACTATATTCTTCATTTTTCCAACCTAAAATTAGGAGATATTTTTCAACTCGCGGGGGATTATCCACGTGCTATTTCCACCTATGAACTTGCCATCCAGTATGCAGACTCAAATTTACAGCGAATGGCGAATGCCTATGATAAACTGGGGCCGCTGTACCTCCAAATGGGAGATTGTGAATCCGTAATTAGGGTATCCGACGCATCCTTGGAAAAAAGGAACCTCAACTCCCAATTTGCCGATACCCAACAGCGAATCATAAATGCCCTACTCAACAAAAGTATGGCATATCTAGACTTAGGCATTTTAGATTCAGCCCAGCAAGGGATAAAGCAAGCAGAAGAAATTTTTGAAAAGATGGAAATCCAGTATCGAACCACGGATATTTATCAAGCAAAACTCTTCCAAACGAAGGGGATGTATGCTTTGGCGTCAAAAAACTACCTTTCTGCAGAGGGTTTGGCGAGGCAAGCCCTAGAAAAATACCGAGTTCTCTATGGGGAAAAACACGAATTAATAGGTTCTGCATGGTTACTCATGAGTAAGGCAGCTTTTAATGAGCAGAATTTTTCGAAAGCAGAGGAATACGCAAGAGAGGCACTACAGTCTGTTCTGCTGTCTTCTGACTTACCCAAATTGGAGGGAGATATTCCGGCGGAGAGCGACCTGGTTTTATCCTATGCTGTACTCGCTCGTGCCTATGACATCATTGCCCAACGATTGATCGAAGAATTCCGAGTTTCCGGCAACCTAGCGCTATTGCATAATGCACTGAATCAATATGTAAAGGCTGATGGATACCTTAGCTCAAATTTAAGCCAACTCGCGACAGAAAGTTCTATCTTGGTCTTCCGAAATTCTTGGTTTTTTCTGTATGAAGAAGCGATCAAAACCTGCTTGTTATTACATAAACATGAGGCCAGCCCCAGTGCGTTAAATAAGGCGTATGAATTTGCAGAAAAGAGCAAGGCACATCTGTTGCGGCAAAGTCAGCAAGATTTCGCTGCTAGAATTGAAGCAGGATTAGATTCTACCAAATGGAGGGAGGAAAAAGTATTGAAAAATGAGGTAGCCTTCGCGAAAGCAGCTTTAGTGGGTGCTAGCTCAGAAATGCAGGATTCACTAAATATTGCTTTTTCTCAGGCTACAGATAGATATGATTCTTTCGTTAAAAAACTGAGGTTGGAAAACAGTAAGTACTACGAATTGAGGTATCAATTGACTACCTCGTCAACAGAAGAAATCCAGAAAAGTTTATCCCCAGCCCAAGCTTTTATCCAATTTTTTGAAGGAGATTCTGTTCTGTATCAGTTTGTTATCTTACCAGATACCACATGGACTAGAACCATTCCTAAGACACAAATCTTGGTAGAGCGGGTGGATAGCTTCCAGCATTTGATTGCTCAGGATCCTAACGAAGGCATAGGCTTTGACTCTGCTTGGAGCCAATACCGAGAATATGGGTACGCTTTGTATGAGGAACTTTATGAACCGTTGATACCTCAATTAAGAGGAGTTAAAGATCTCATTCTGGTTCCAGATGGAATATTGATGAAAGTTCCTGCAAGTGCACTGCTTACCCAGGCAGATTATACAGACAACCAGCATTCTCCTTTTCTCCTGCACGAGTACGCCATAAGCTATGAATTTTCAGGGACTACATATATTTCGGCTCAAAAGAAAGAGACCGGTCAGGCACTGGAAATTCTCGGAGTTGCCCCAAATTTTTCTGGTTCGGAACTACAACCCCTTAAACGCACATCAGAGGGCCTGGAGAAAATTGGTCAAATCACTTCGGGTAAGTACTTAAAAGACAGAAAGGCAACAAAGAAGAATGTCTCCAAATACCTTAAGGACTATGGGATACTGTATTTTGCTACCCATGCTCAGATGGATACAACAGCACCGTTATTTTCCCGTTTAGCTTTCACACCAGAAGATCTACCACTGGACCACGATCGCGATTATCTCTATGCCTATGAAATCTACAACGATACCCTTGCAGCACAATTAACGATCCTGGGGGCATGCGAAACGGGAATTGGTGCCTATGAGCGAAGCGAGGGAATGATTAGTTTGGGCCGTGCCTTCGCCTATGCAGGGTGTCCTTCCTTGGTAATGAGTTTGTGGAAAGCCCAGTACATCAGTACCTCACTAGATATCCTGCCAGGTTTCCTCCAGAAACTCTCCGAGAAACAACCCAAAGGGAGAGCCCTCCAAAAAGCAAAACAAGATTTCTTGGAAAAAGCAAGGGAAAATGGTTGGGAAGATGAGATTTTCCCCTATGCTTGGGCTACCTTTATATCCGTAGGAAACCAATCTCCCTTGATGTTGGCCGAACCCCATAAACCTCCATTCCCTATCTATTTACTCTTCCTAATAGGTATATTACTCATTCTAGCAGTAGCCATGAAAAAATACAGTAGAAAAATGGGTACTTCCGAGGTCTCCTAAGGAAGTAACTCCCACAATTTCTTCGCATTCTCAACCAATTCTGTCTGACGTCGATTCTTAGGGCGATATTCGCTGATTGGCTTGAGCAGGGACTTGGCTTGGGTGTATTCCTCTATGGATGTGTAGACCAAGGAAAGATACCAGCGAGCATCAAGAGAATAGGGATTTGAACTATCCATAACTGCTTGAAAATAAGGAATGGCTTCCGGTAGTTGATCTATTTTAGTATGACTTACTCCTAGATACATAGAAAGCTTCGCTTGTAAACTAGAATTGGGATCTTCTTGAAGGGCTTTTTCTAATAAGGGGATAGCTTCCCCATACTTCTTGGCATTATACAAGCCAATGGCTTCTTCATGGGTACCTGACATTGTTACATTGGGATCGAAATGAATCAGGTTTTCCTCAGCAATTCGTACGGCTTCAGGGGTAAAAAGTCTTTCCCCCAAAAATACAAGACTTATCCCTGCAACTAAGACCAAGGAAGCAGCCATCTTGAACCAGGTAGTTGAGTACCATAGCGTAGAACTTGGGTTGTTGATAGGTTGTTCCTGAGGGGCTGCTTTCCAGGTACTCCCCAAGGGTTGAGCATCTGTTCCTCTAGGTGCAGCAGGATCGTTTCCGCTTTCATAAATTGGGCGGATTTTTTCAGCCTTTTGTGACAATGCAGCTGAGTACCTACGTTCAACTTCTTGTATTCCTTCCAGTTTATCTGCTTCATAGCTTTCTTGGAGGATCATAAGGGTCTCCCTATACAACGGGTTTTCCTCCAAAAACTCATCAACAGTGCGTCTATCTTCAGGAGAAAGGCGATCCTCAATATAGGCGCCTAACTCCTCCACCGATAAGCTATGAATGGGAGGGGTAAAGTGGCTTTTTCGTGTCTTTTTCATTCGTATATCTTCAAGTGTCTCAAGTAAGTTCTTACAATGATGGTCCTTGTTGAGCTTTGAGTTGAGAAAATGGTCAGTAGACCGTAGCAACCTTCGATCGAGATCAAAGTACAACTAACCCTCAAACTTCAAACTTCAAAATACCTACTAAAGTCTTCGCCAAGCGTCTCCTTCATTTTCCTATAGGAGCGTTCAAGTGCACCGAAAACTTTCTTTTTCTTTAATTTTATAAACTCTTCACAGGTATCTTGTCCTTCCTGAGGAAACAATCCTAGAATTTGGGGCTCTAGATTTTTAGCAATTTCTGCTGGCTTCATCCCTTGACTCCTGTCTTTCAGACAATTGTATTCCATTCGAGAAAGAACCCCTTGGTTGTAATATTCTTTCAATCTTTCCTCACTGAGTGGGTTATCTATGGTAAATTCCCAGTTATTCTTGTAAAAGGGATCTTTGCTTTTCTGAACGCGGATTTCATAATTCATCCGTACATCATGCTTGCCCAGATCGTCTTTGTGCTTATTCTTAACCATGGTGGATAAAAACGCACTGAATTTCCGTATCTCGGCTTGCTTGAGCTTGTCTACAAGTCGTAGAAACAAATCGTGAACAAAGTCTTCAACTGCCTCTTTATTTCGCAGAAATCTAAAACTAATGGCTACAATTGGTGCCTTGTGCCGGTTCATTAGAAAACATATGATCAGTTGGTTCTCTGTTTGCTGATATTGTTCAATCAATGCCTCATCCGCTAGCTCTTCCCACTGGGAAGGATAGGATACCTTTTCAAAAAAATACATAGCAGCTCTATTCATGGTCGTTACGTATGGAGTGTAGAATAAATCATTTGGGGTATTTAGCTTAACGTTGGTCCGATAAAATTAATTGTTCATAGTCTCCAAATTGTTAAAAATTAAACTAAGCAGATGGCTGCAAGACCCCCATGCTAAGAGAAGTAAAGCTGATAAATTGGTGATTCATTTTTCCTTCTATTTGTATGGGTCTCTTTCTAGAATTGTATCATTTTTGGCTCTCATAGAAAGGACGGGACAAGAAGAATTATTCCCTTTTTCCGCACTAAAAAATGTATAAACTTTTCTCTTCCTCTTCCATTTAAATTTATCTCCTGTCTTTAAGGGGAATTTTTTTTGTTGAGTCGTCCTTCTACAAAGTACATGTTCCTAGGCTAATCGTCCCAAGCAGCTAGTTTCGCCCTTAGCATGTAGAAAGTCTTATACTTTTCTCCTACCCCCTTAAGCAAGTTTCTGCCAGATACCCTCCCAAGGTATCTGGCGATTTTTTAAGTAATTGATTATCAGTATTTTTAGGGGATTTTATTGCCGACTTCAATCCATTTGGTTTGAGCTTGTAAAGTTTAATTTCTGAATTAAAAGGGATGATTTCTTTTGGAATTCTCAGGAAAACCTATAAATTGAGAAATCTTCCTTCCACTCTAAAAACCTAAACATTATGACAATTACCTTCAATGAACTCCGCAGGATCAAAGACAGCCTGCCTAACGGTAGTATGCACAAGATTGCTAAAGAGCTCGGTTTGAATGTTGAAACTATTAGAAACTATTTTGGAGGAGAACACTACGACAGAGGGGACTCTATGGGCTTCCATATTGAACCTGGACCTGATGGAGGGATTGTACATTTACAAGATGCAATGATCATAGACATGGCTCGCCAGATGCTTCCTGGCTCATCCGCCCAGGCTTGATCATTGGACAAAAAACCACAACTACCTACGACAATAAAAGAGGAAAGCCGTAAAGGTTATCCTCTTTTTTTATTCTAAGAGTGAGGGTTTCATTGCTAGAAGCCAACTATCAATTGAATGATCTCCGATTTGTCTTTTACCTCTGGCTTCTCACCTCTCACCTCTCTCTTCTATATTTTACTCCTCCCACTTCATGCTTCGCTCAACAGCTTTCTGCCATCCTTTGTAGAGATGTTCACGCTTTTCGATTTCCATAGCTGGACTGAATGAGGCGCCTATCTGCCAGTTCGCTCGTATGTCCTCTTCTTTCCAATATCCGACTGCCAAACCTGCTAGGTAGGCAGCACCCAAGGCCGTTGTTTCCACGACTTTGGCACGCTCTACGGGTTTTCCCAGGATGTCAGCTTGGAACTGCATTAAGAGATTGTTATGGGTAGCTCCACCATCTACTCTAAGGGTACTTAATGAGTTCTCAGCATCTTGCTCCATGGCACTGATGACATCTCGGGTCTGGTATGCTAGACTCTCCAAAGTGGCCCGCACCAAGTGTGATTTACTGGTGCCACGAGTGAGTCCAAGGATAGCTCCCCTTGCGTACATGTCCCAATAGGGGGCCCCTAGTCCTACAAAGGCAGGTACCACATACACACCATCGCTATCGAGAACCTTTGATGCGTAGTATTCTGAGTCTTTGGCTTCGTCGATGATATTAAGCCCATCCCGCAACCATTGAATGGCTGCACCTGCAATGAAGATGGATCCTTCTAAAGCATAGGTGACCTCTCCATTTATCCCCCACGCCAGAGTAGTCAAAAGCCCATTT
>JBCCTX010000033.1:0-36395 GCA_039197765.1 Bacteroidota bacterium | reverse complement strand
GGCAAATAGCCTTTTATCTGGAACCAATTTCAAGTTACTCGATAAAAAATACAGCGGATCAGCCTACTGCCGCATGTGCACCTACAAGGAGGCTGTTTTGATTGAAGATATCAAAAAGGAGAGTTGGAAGACGCCTCTGGAGGAAGCCCTGTTAGACCGGGGGATACGCAACATTCTCGTGGCTCCCTTGACTAATATGCAAGGAGAAATAATTGGAATTTTGGAATTGGGCTCTCCCAATCCCTGTGAGATTAATTCTATTTCAGCCCTCCTGTTGGACGAACTAGTCCCCCTATTCACCATTGCCGTGGAAAGAAAGCGGGAAGAAATAACCAATCAGGTAGAAGCTGTCATTAGAGAGCAGTATACAGCAGTTCACCCAACTGTATCCTGGCGTTTTCAAGAGACAGCTTCAAAGTTATTGGAAGACCGATCCCAAAAAGGGATGGAAGCCCAAATCGAAGATATCGTCTTTGAAGATGTGTACCCCCTTTATGGACAAATGGATATCGTGGGTTCCTCTACCATTCGAAATAAGGGAATTCAACAAGATTTGATCAAAAATCTTGAGCTAGCACTAGATGTAGCTAGCCTAGGGTTAGAACTCCTGCACTATCCTTTGCTGGATCAACTCATCCTCAAGATTCACGAGCACCTTACTCATATTCGGACAGGGATCGACTCTAGCGATGAGGCGAAAATACTCGAATTCTTATTTTCTGAAGTGCACCCCATCTTTGAACAGATTCGAGTGAGAGACAAAGAAACCTCCGACCGAGTTGAAGCCTACTTCAAGGAGCTCGACCCAGATCTCAATATCATATACAGGGATCGAAAAGCCTATGAGGAAAGCGTGGGAATGATCAATGACATGATAGGGACCTTTTTAGATCGACAGCAGGCTGCCGTCCAGCAAATGTTTCCTCATTACTTTGAGAAGTATAAGACAGATGGGGTAGAATACAACATTTACATGGGTCAATCGCTAGTCAAAAACCAGAATTTCGACTACATACACCTAAAAAACCTTCGCCTCTGGCAATTGCTTTCTATGTGTGAGGTTACGCGTAAGATAAGGGTATTGCAAGAAAAAATGCCCGTTCCCCTCACTACGGCGCAGATGATTCTGGTTCACAACACCCCACTTACCATTAAATTTCACCTAGATGAAAAGCAATTTGACGTGGACGGAGCATATAATGTTCGCTACGAAATCCTGAAGAAGCGAGTGGATAAATCTATTATAGAGGGAACTAACGAGCGCTTGACGGTTTCTGGAAAAATTGCTATCGTCTATACCCAGGATAAAGAGGAGAGAGAGTATATGACCTATCTTGAATACCTCATTCAGAAAGGTCAGATTACTCCAGACATCGAACGGGTCAATCTAGCTCCTGTTCAGGGAGTGAGCGGACTTAGGGCACTGCGGATAACCGTACAAGAATAATGCTATGAATAAAATAGGTCAACCGCACACATTCGACGGTTGACCTGAAAAGGTGTATATGTTTAGACCGTAGTATGTGCAGCGATGTCTCTTTTAATCTAGTTAAGGGGTAAACGTAAAGTTTTAAGACACACGCAAGAAGCATAAATTTCGTTTGATTTTTCGTACAAATTCGGTAAAGGGACCCGATCCATCGATAAATGGTTAATTTTTTACGATAAATGGAAGTACATTCTTCAAGGAAGATCCTCAAAAAAGAGGCAAAGGCACTTACCACTCTCCCGTTTTTCCTCCAAAGGCCTTTGCATTTTCTCCAAATTGCCTTCCTGCAACTTTCAATGCGTCTAATAGCTCAGATGAAGATTTACCTGCAGATTCCCTTGCAGCACGAATAACCGTATTGCATTCATTTTGGTCCATGAAGATAGAAGCTTCCAATAATTGTGCTTGGTCTGCTTCTGGAATGACCAAAAAGCCATGTTTATCGGCATGAATCAACTGCCCGGCCTGTATTTTCTGTCCGAACACTTCTACCTCCCCTCCCCATTCGATCGGGTGTACGTAGGCATGACCTACGCAAAACCTCCTTGCCAGTGCCTTAAACCCCGCATTGCACATCTCATCCCAGTCGCGTATCGCACCATCTGTAATCGTACCTACGCATCCTTGCGCCCTATGTACATTGGCATTTACCTCTCCCCAGAAGGAACCGATCACCTGAGGCTTATCCAGATCCTCCACAACTACAATTTTGGGTCCTTCGATAGAGGCTACATAGCTTCGGTAAGCGTCCCAGGCCCCCTTTTGGTCCTTATGGGCAGGGTTACTCGGTTCAATTTTGAGGGTTACAGCATATCCTACCATTGGTCCCATTTCAGGCATGAAATCCCGCGTCTCCTCTACGTTCATCCATTGGGTACGATCTTCTCTTGTGATAAGCTCCCAACCATTGTAAATCGTCGGCGTATTCCACCGCTTGAGCTGAAGCAATTCGGCATGAGAAAGTATACGTTTCATAAAAAGGGAAATGAGAAGTGAGAAAGATTGTACGAAAAATCTAGTTTGAACAATTTTAAGGTATCCCAGGAAAATCCTACTTGCTAATAAATCTAAAAAGAGATAAAATTAGGAGCTTTACCTGTTCATCTTCAACTTACCTAAAAATCAACATAATCCTATGGTACAAGAACTCGCGAAAATGATCGATCATTCCCTTCTACATCCCACAATGACAGACCAAGCGTTAAAATCGGGATGTGAACTAGCATTACACTATGAAGTTGCATCTGTATGCATCAAACCTTATGCAGTCTCTCATGCAAAAAAATGGCTTGCAGGCTCTTCTGTTGCCGTGGGAACTGTGATTGGTTTTCCCCATGGAAATAGCACTACCGCCATCAAGGCTGCGGAAACTATTCAGGCTTGTAAAGATGGAGCCACAGAAATCGATATGGTAGTCAATATTGGTCGTGTACTGGGAAAAAACTGGACCTTTGTGTCAGAGGAAATTGGGGTGATATTGGGAATATGTCGAAAGCATGGAGCCCTATTGAAAGTCATTTTTGAGAATGATTTTCTACCAGAAGATCTCTACAAAATAGAGCTGTGCAAAATATGTAGCACGCTCAATGTGGACTTTGTAAAGACTTCCACCGGATATGGAATGGTAAAGGGGGAAGACGGCCGATATGGGTATCATGGAGCTACTACGGAAGACCTACAATTGATGCGGGCGAACTCTGCCTCAACGGTACAAGTAAAAGCAGCCGGAGGGGTTAGAACCCTAGATGACATATTGAAAGTAAGGGACCTGGGCGTTACACGGGTAGGAGCCTCTGCTACCCAAAAAATTCTCGATGAGGCCATCACGCGTTTTGGAGGAGAGCTGACCCCTTATTTGTCTGCAAGTACAACGGAAGGATATTGAAATTTTAGTCGCTATTGAGTTAGTCAGTAATTCGTGGTCCGTAGGTGTATCTTTGATAGGAGATCAACGTTCACTTTGGGATCACCGACCCTCAAACCCAATCATTTATGCTTAGAAGAAACTTCATTCAACATACAGCCGCACTTGGAGCCGGGCTGAGTGCCCTCTCTACCACGGCCTTTTCTCAGGTTCTACCTAAAGAGCGCAAATTCCATATGTGCCTGGCCCCAGGTAAAATTGGCGTGGATGCCTCCCAAAGAGAAACCTTGCAACTTGCCCATTCCTATGGTTTTGATTCCATGGTGGCCTTTCCCTCCCAGCTAGCAAAAATGTCCGCCTCTGAAATTCAGGAACTGCTTGTGAAAATGAAAGAGCAGGGAATCAAATGGGGTACCGCTGGACTGCCTATTGAATTTCGGAAAGATCGTAACACATTTGAGCAAGACTTAGCTGCCCTTCCCAAAATGGCCCAGGCCTGCGAAACTGCTGGGGTAAAGGGTATGGGGACTTGGATATTGCCCATGCATGATTCCCTTACCTATCAGGAAAACTTCTACCAGACTGCTGAACGATTAGCAGAGGTAGCCATGATCTTGGGGCATTATGGAATCAAATTGGGCTTAGAATACGTAGCTCCCAAGACCATGATGGTCTCGCGCAAATTTTCCTTTGTCCGCACCCTTAGCGAACTAAAGGAATTGATCGAGCAAATCGGAAAATCCAATGTGGGAGTGGTATTAGATAGTTTTCACTGGTACTGTGCAGGGGATACGGTTACAGACATCTTGAGTTTGGATAAGACGGATATCGTAACCTGCGACCTAAATGATGCACGGCCAGATTTGGGACCAGATAAACAAATTGATGGGAAAAGAGAGTTGCCCTCCGCAACTGGGGTAATTGACTTAAAAGCCTTTCTGACCGCCTTAGTACAAATAGGGTATGATGGTCCCGTGAGGGCGGAACCCTTCAATAAAGCCCTAAATGAGCTGGATAATGACGCTGCTGTGCAGGCTACCTATGAGGCAATGAAACGGTCCATTGACTTGGTATGATTAAAAAGTAATGGCTAACAACAATCTACTTTTTCTAATACTCTGCATCCTGCTTGTGCTATCTCTTTTACCAGGATGTGACAGTCCTATTAGGCAAAAACAGGATAAGCATACGATAAAATTGGAGGAAACCGAGGCCATCTCTTTATTCGATGGAACCAGTCTTGAGGGTTGGGAAGGAGACCTAAAATTCTTCCGCATTGAAGAGGAGGCGATTGTGGCAGGAAATATGGGCCAAGACATTCCTACGAATAAGTTTCTCTGTACAGAGACTCACTTTGAAAACTTCGAACTCCGATTGAAAGTGAAATTTCCCACACGGAATAACAATGGGGGAATCCAAGTTCGCTCCAAGCGAATACCTAATCACCACGAAGTAATTGGCTACCAGATAGACGTAGGGTACGCCGGAGGTGAGCCTGTCTGGGCCTCGATCTATGATGAATCTCGAAGAAATACCTTTATCGCCAAGGCCCCAGCAGAGAAAATTGCAACTCTACTTCGACCGGAGGAATATAATGATTATCGCATTCGCTGTGAGGGAGCGCATATCCAGGTGTGGTTTAACGGTGAATCAGTAGTAGACTATGTAGAGGAAGACTCTACTGTGGATCGATCGGGAATCATATGTGTCCAAATTCACAGTGGCCCTCCTTCTGAGGCCTGGTACAAGGACATTCAGCTCCTACCCATAGAACCATGAGAAGAGGAATATATGTACTCTTGATAATCATTATATGGGCCCAAGGGTGCAAGGTTGACTCTCCTAATAGTTTCGAACTAAGTCCACAAGATGAAGCACTCCTTACCCTCATACAGGAGCAAACCTTCAACTATTTCTGGGAAGGAGCTGAACCCCATTCGGGGATGGCCCGCGAACGCATTCACCTAGATGGGGAATATCCAGATAACGACCAGGACATTGTAACTACGGGAGGAACAGGCTTTGGCTTGATGGCTATGTTAGTAGGAATTGAACGAGGGTTTATTACCAGAGAGGAAGGGAGGGAGCGCATAACTCAGATCGTATCCTTTCTAGAAAATGCCCCTAGATTTCATGGGGTATGGTCGCATTGGCTGAATGGTGCTACGGGAGAAGTAAAACCCTTCAGTCCCAAAGACAACGGAGGGGATTTAGTTGAAACCGCTTTCTTGGCTCAAGGTATCCTCTGTGCCCGACAATACTTTCGCAGTGGGAATCAAGAAGAACAATTTCTCGCTCAGCGCTTGAACCAACTGTGGTTGAGCATTGATTGGAACTTCTATCGAGGAGAGGAGGTCGAGAATGTGTTGTTTTGGCACTGGTCTCCCGAGTATGAGTGGGAAATGAACTTCCGCATTCGGGGCTATAATGAGTGTTTGATAGCCTATATATTGGCCGCCTCCTCTCCTACCTATGGGGTAGATCCCGAAGTATATCATCAAGGTTGGGCTATGCAAGGGCAGATCCTTGCATCAGATTCCCTTGCACCGCTGCAACTGATCCACCAGGGAAACCCTCCTCAAGGCGGACCCCTGTTCTGGGCGCATTATTCCTATTTGGCCTTAAATCCCAAAGGACTTCAAGACCAGTATGCAGACTATTGGGAATTGAATCGCACACATACGCTTCTCAATTACCAACACTGTGTAGATAACCCCCAAAATTATCCTGGCTATGGGTCTAATTGCTGGGGCCTAACTGCCTCTTACTCCATCAATTTCTACGAAGCACACAGTCCCAGTAAGGATGTGGGAGTAATTAGTCCTACTGCCGCTCTATCTTCTTTTCCCTATACACCCAAAGAAAGTATGGCTGCTGCAAAATATTTCTACAACGACCTGCAGAGCAAAATTTGGGGGAAATACGGATTCTATGATGCATTTAGCGTGAAGCATGATTGGTATCCTCAACGCTACCTAGCCATTGACCAAGGACCCATTGTCATTATGATAGAAAACTATCGCACAGGCTTGTTATGGGATTTGTTCTTATCAAATGAAGAAATCCAAAACGGCCTGACACGTTTGGGCTTTTCATATGGTTCTTGAGAGAATTTCCCTATCTTATGTTGGCATTTTCGGCTTCATGGTCCAAGATAAGCCTTTGACCTACTTCTGATTTCTGATACTTATGGGCTACGAACTAGATAATAAATTGGTGGTTGGGGTTTCCTCACGTGCACTATTCAATCTGGAGGCTGAGAATGCTGTATACGAAGAAAAGGGCTTATCGGAATTTTCCCAGTACCAGTTGGAGCGCGAAAATGAAGTACTATCCAAGGGAACGGCTTTTCCATTAGTGGAAGCCCTACTCAACCTCAATAAGAGAGTTTCGCACTTTCGTCCCATAGAGGTTGTCGTCATGTCACGCAATAGCCCCTACACAGGAATGCGCCTAATGCATTCTATAGAAGCCTACAGTCTGGGTATTACCCGCTTAGCATTTACAGGAGGTGAATCTCTATCATCGTACCTGGATGCGTATTCGGTAGATCTCTTTCTCAGCAAAGACCCCAAGGATGTACAAAAGGCAGTGGATGCGGGCTTTGCTTCGGGGATCGTATACGACCATCCCGAGCACCCCATAACCTATGAGACCGATATGGTGCGCTTTGCATTTGACGCAGATGCAGTGGTGTTTTCCGATGAGTCTGAATTGATCTATAAAGAACAGGGTCTGGAAGCCTTCGTTCGGCACGAGAAGGAAAATCGGGATTCTCCCATGAATGAAGGCCCTTTTGCGAAACTCATCAAAATGCTTTCGTCTATTCAACAACAGTTTCCTTTAGGAGAGGCACCCATACGCATTGGAATTGTTACTGCGCGAAACTCGCCTGCTCATCTACGGGTCATCAAAACCCTCAAAGCATGGGGGGTACACGTCGATGCTGCCTTTTTTCTAGGAGGAGTATCAAAAGAAAAAGTCTTAGAGGCTTTCAAGCCCCATATTTTCTTCGATGATCAAGATACACATGTAGGTCCCGCTTCGAGGGTAGTCCCTTCAAGTAGGGTGCCTTATCGCTCAGACTCTAAGTTGAATAAATTAAATAAAAAAGCAGATACCTAGTATAGTGGTCGATAGTTCACGGATTCTATCTGAGGTGTCAATCGAAGGATACCGTGGACAGTAGATAATCAAACTAATCATCCCTTTTTATGAATCCAACACGAAGAGAATTCCTACGCAGCACTGCCGTAACAGCCGTCGGCCTCACTCTCCCCCCTTCATGGTTAATCGCACGAAACACAATGAAAGATCCATTATTTGATATATCCCTAGCAGAGTGGTCCATTAACCGCTCCCTATTTGGTGGAAAAATTGACCACTTAGACTTTGCCAAACTCAGTGCAGAAAACGGTATTTATGCTGTAGAGTATGTGAATCAATTCTTTATGGATAAGGCACAGGATAAGGTCTATCTCCAAGAAATGAAGACCCGGGCAGACGGAGAAGGAGTAAAATCTTTGTTGATCATGTGCGATAGAGAAGGCCAATTGGGAGATGAAGAGGAACCCAAAAGAATACAGACTGTAGAAAACCATAAAAAATGGATAGAAGCTGCCAAATTCTTAGGATGCCATTCTATTCGGGTAAATGGCTATTCCTCTATCAAATGGACAGATGAGGAAGGCGCGTATGAAGAATCGCAGAACCTGGTAGCAGACGGGTGGCGTCGCCTATGTGAATTCGCAGATCCCTTCGATATCAACGTGATCATAGAAAACCATGGGGGATTTACCAGCAATGGCAAATGGCTGGTTGAAACCATCCAAAAAGTAGACCATCCCCGTGCGGGTAGTCTACCAGATTTTGGAAACTTTAGGATTTCTAGCAGGGGAGAAGGAAAAACCGTGTCTTACGATGCCTATCAAGGAGTGGAAGAACTCATGCCCTTTGCCAAGGGGGTGAGTGTGAAGACTACAGCCTGGGATCACGCGGGAAATCGTTCCCCCCTAGATTATGGAAAGATGATGCGGATTGTACTAGATGCAGGCTACCGTGGATATTGTGGGATCGAGCACGGGGAAAAAGACAGGGAATGGGAAAGCATTGTAGAAGTAAGAGACCAACTCATTCAAACCCGGAAATCCCTTCAGCCTGATTTTAAATAATTTGTACTTCCCCTAAAACGAATAATGCACAAACACATGAAACATACTAGCGTTCTACGCAATATTCTTACCCTTGGGCTATTCCTATTTATCTCCTCAGGTTTTGCTCAGGATGCCCCCAAGCTGGATACGGAAAAGCTAGATGACTATATCGAGGTGGCAATGGAAGATTGGCAGGTACCAGGTATAGGCCTCGCTGTGGTATACAAAGATCAGGTGCTTCTTACAAAGGGGTATGGAATGAGAAACATCCAGGAAAAACTGCCTGTAACAGCAAATACGTTGTTTGCCATTGGTTCTTCCTCCAAGGCTTTCACGGCTACTGCTTTGTGCAAACTGGCACAAGATGGGATAATCGACCTAGATGAACCTCTTAGGACCTATCTCCCCGATTTTGAATTGCAGGACGAATATGCAACAGCGCACATGACCCCAAGGGATTTACTCTGTCATAGGTCCGGTCTCCCTCGTCATGATCTCGTTTGGTATGGGTCTCCCTTGGAGCGAGAGGAACTCTTTCAAACCCTCAAATACCTCGAACCTTCTGCCAGCTTTCGAGAAGTTTGGCAATATCAGAACCTCATGTATATGACCGCAGGACATTTGATAGAAGAAGTCTCAGGCGAAAGTTGGGAGCAATATATCTTGCACAATTTCTTTAATCCCCTGGAAATGAACTCTGCAAATACCTCTGTAGAGGAATCTAAGGGCAAAGAGGATTATGCTACGGGGTGCAGAAAAGCGGAGAAGAAGGTAGAGCCCATGCTTTTCCGAAACATTGATGCCATCGGACCTGCAGGATCCATCAATGCAAGTGCAGAAGAAATGGCGCATTGGGTAAGCATGCAGCTCAACGGAGGGGTGTATAACGGAGAAGAAGTCATTGGCAGCGCTTACTTGAGTCAAACTCACGCACCACACATGGTCGTTCCAGGAAGAGCCTCTAAAGAGGTTTTCTACACCTCCTATGGACTAGGCTGGTTTCTTACTTCCTACAGGGGAAAACTAAGAGTAAGCCATGGAGGAAATATAGATGGATTTTCAGCAGAAGTATGCTTGTATCCACAGGATTCTATAGGAGTAGTGCTTCTTACCAATATGAATGGCACTGGCATCAATGCTGTAATTCGCAACGTAATTGCGGATGAGCTCATGGGCCTCGAATTCATAGACTGGAATAAAAAAGTGCGCAAAGAAATAGAAGAAGCGGAGGCAAATCAGGAAGAAAAGAAAGAGGAGGACTTACTCCAGAAAAAGGGGACTCGTCCAACCTTTGAATTAGAAGCCTATAGAGGGACTTATTCGCATCCGGCATATGGGGAGGTTGAAATTGCGAATGAGGGGGATAAGCTTCAGGTCATATACCATGTGTTTAGGGAACCTATTGAGCTAACCCATTATCACTACGATGTATTTCAACTCGCATTTTCCGGGCAGAAAATTAAATTCCAATTTCACACCAACCTAGATGGAGAGATTGAGAGCCTATCAGGGGTACTTCAGCAAGGGGTAGAACCCATTGTATTTGAGAAGAAAACCACCTATGAAGCTCTAACAGATGAACAGCTTGAAGTATATGTAGGTGCATATGAGCTTTCTGGAATGACCGCGACAGTATCCGTAAAAGATGGAGAACTCAAACTATTTGTTCCAGGTCAACCAGAGTATACCTTGATTTCCCTGGGAAACCATAGCTTCGAGCTTGAGGACCTAGAAGGCTTCAAAGCCATATTCAAAGTAGGTGAAGGCCAGGAAAAAGCCTCTGCAATGGTTTCGGCTCAGCCCAATGGCTCGTTTACCTTTTCGAGAAAAGAGGGATAATACCTTATTGCTCGCCCTTCTTTTCTCCCGTTGAAGCGGTCTTACTACTCTCTACCGCATCCTTCATTTTCTGGAGACCTGTTCTAGCTACCGCTAGCGGATCTTGCTCCCAGTAACTGCGATTGAATAGTTCGAGAGAAAGGATAATAGGGCTTTGAGCAGTAGCTAGGTCCTGAAGGATCGTGTTCAGCGGAGCTGCGCCATCTCCAGGATAGACCCGGTCTTTATCTTGAATTTCAGTGCGAGAGGGCGCTAAAGGATAGTCATTGATATGAAAAATGTCTACTGCATGCCCATTGAGTAGCTTTAGCCCATCAAAGTCTGATCCTCCTTTATACAGATGGTATACATCGGGTAAAATGCGCGTATCGGGATGACCACATGCCGAAGCCACATAGAGCACCTGACTTAGCGTATGGAGATTTTTCGAAAAACCCCAAATCTCGAGTTGGGGAATGACCCCCATTTCTACTCCAAGGTCCATTAAGGTTCGAAAACGCTCCGCCACCCGATCCAATGCTAAAGGGATACCCTGAGTAGCCCCAGCAGGAGGAGCTGCGATTCTCTTACACCCAATTTGGGCCAGCATATCCATTTCCCGCTTTGCCTGGTCAAGTCCTTTGCTACGCGCATCATTATTATCTACGATCCAAGGGGCGAAGCCTATCGCATTCTCTACGCGTATACCCTGATCCTGAATAAATTGAGCGAGTGTTCTAAGACTTCCTCCTCCATCTACATACTGTTGGAGGGATCGAATCCAAATTTCTATTCCCTCGTACCCAGCCGCTGCTGCCAGCTTGATTTCACGTGAAATGTCCAATTTCTGCCCCATTATGGTACTGGTGTTCAAACAATAAGTAAAGGGGGTCTGGGGCTCACTTTCTCGATAAAGTTTTTGCTGGGTATAAGATTCCCCACTATATACGAAACTGGGGAATAGACCCATTGAAATAAGGCCTGATACGGCTTTTCTACGACCCATTCTATGAAAAACAAAAGGCTTTGTATCCATTGTTATGTAATATTTCACTAATTTAGTTAATATCCTGGGTCTCGCTGTACACTAAGAAGGAAAATAGTTGGCTATATTGTAGCCATATATGGATGCTATTAACTAGTTGCGAAGTTTTTGGATTAATCCATTAATAGTTAAAAGTCCACCTTCACCTTGCCTAAATCCTGTTTCTATGAGAACAATTATTATAGACGACGAAAAGGATAGCCATGATTCGCTCAGGAAATTACTCAAACGCTTTCCTTCTGGTGTTGAGATTGCTCATTCTGCCTTTACTGTCGAAGAAGGGATACAATCCATTCTTGACCATGGGCCAGATTTGGTATTTTTAGATATCGAGCTGGGAGATGGATTGGGTTTTGATATCTTGGACAGATTGGACTCCCTTAATTTCCAGGTAATCTTTATCACAGCCTATGATAAATACGCGATTCGTGCTATACGAGCTGGAGCCTTAGATTACCTATTGAAGCCCATAGATCAGGAGGAGTTAGAGAATGCCTTAAAACGCGCTACGCTCAATAAAAAGATAGGGGAACTACCCAATTCTGATCAATGGCAAATATTTTGGGATTCCTTAAAGTACATGGAAAGTCAGCTCCTACCAAGTAGAGTCGCCGTTTCTACCTTGGAAGGGATTATCTTCCAACAGGTAAAAGATATTGTGCGGTTAGAGGCAGATATGAATTACACCCAGTTTTTTATCCTCAACCAAGAGAAACCCCTAGTCGCTTCCTTAAACTTAGGAGAATTCGAGCAAATTTTTGATCCCTATCAAAACTTTATGCGCGTCCATCGATCTCACTTGGTCAATCTCAATTATGTACGAAAGTTCATCAAAAGAGACCGACTCATTTATATGGAGGATGGAAGTGAGGTCCGGATATCCGCCAACTTCATGCAGGATTTCTTAAAGGTGATGGAAAAAGTCTGAGTCTATATTTGGTTCATCGCTCATTTTGACTCACTCATACACTCAACCGGGCAGTTCGAATAATATTTATATTTAATATCATCCAAACTTTATTGGTTCTCGTTATTTTAAATGAGACTTATTTTTTAATAAAAATAATTACTCATTTGTTGTACCTTTAACAGAATCAATCATGGCTCACACGACCTGTAAACACGTAACCTTTGTAGACAGTAGTTCTTGGGAATATCCAAGTCTCTGGCTGAAGCAAGTTTATTTTTACAAAAAGGATCTCGATCTAGTATTTAGCCATCAGGATGCAGAAGCCTTAGAAGTGATGAAAGCAGTAGTAGATGGAAAGGAGTGTCTTGTAATGGTAGGGGTAAAGATTCACAGAAACACCGAGGAAAAATTAGTCGTACAGGAAAGGCTTCTCTACGAAGAAAATGTAGTAGCACTTTCCTGTCAGCCTTTTCAAAGGCCAGGAGGGGAATTCATGAAGTTTGGAGACGATTCTAGTGGGGAAGTGGACAATAAACCGGGGTCTCCAAGTGATCCTATCCCTGAATACTAAGTATACGACCATTGGAATATCCTAAATTCTCATTAAAAAACACTGGAAATATTGGGAGGTAGAGATAGCTTCATGTTGCCATAGTTTTCTTAATTTGAACAGTATTTGAGTGGCAACTAACAGGAGCTTCATGAAATTATTTTGCTCGAGTATTATATGTTTTTTGTGTTTTTCTCAGCTTTTGGGTCAGCTTCCTACTCAAACCCGGAGGCTCCTATTCCGTACCTTGACAGTTGAGGATAACCTAACTTCCCAAAACTCAAACGACTACATTTATCGCGATTCAAAAGGGTATATTTGGATCAGTTCGATAACAGGATTAAATATATTTGATGGGAGTATTGTGCGACAATTTCGTCCCAATATGAGAGACACAACTTCTCTAAGTGATCCTAATATCCAAAGTCGCTTTTTTGAAGATCGGGAAGGAAATATCTGGTTTAGCACTCCCAAAGCAATTCAGTGCTATAATAGGACAAAAGGACTTTTTAGAGGATATTCTTTTGACTCAACTTTTCTAGCTCGGGAAAGCTTGCCCGAGCTAGTTTATTTAGACTCTGTTAGGGAGGTATTTTGGTTAACTACAGAAAACGGGCTGTATACGGGGAACTTATCTGATCCTCAACATTTGGTGCTTAAAGACTCTCTAAGTGGGATCTCTGGTATTGGAGTACGTACTTTTCCCTATCTCAATGGTGAGGGAACCGTCTTATTTATCCCCAAGTTGGAAGGGTGGGAAATAAGAATGTATAAAACAGGGGATGCAGTAAATCAGTCATTTTCCCAACAGTTTGGGACCTATTCCACTAAATCCTACACAGCACATTTCGAAAGTCCTGAAATCATCCTGATTGGTACAGATACTGGATTAGTTTATTTAGACATTCCTAAGCGTAGTTTACACCTAGTTCAAAGTTTTAATGACCAGGAAATTACAAAAATAGTTGGCATCCATACGCTAGATGTTAAAAATAGACTACTTGTAACTCAGCAGGGGAAATTTTTCATCTTTGATACACGCTCAAGGCGCATTACTGACCAATGGTCTATTGGGGTTATCGATAGAAATACCCCAGTCCCGGCAGTTATACGGCAGTCATACCTAGATAAAGAACAAAATTTGTGGTTGTCAACTCCAGGGCAAGGCATCTATTATACCCAAATCAATAAATGGAAATTTCCTGGACTTTTAGGAAAGGATTTGGGAAATGAAGAGCCCCCTTTTGAGGTACGTTCCATGGCAGAAGATTCTTCGGGAAATATATGGTGTCTCTCCGTTCAGGGAGTTAAGATAGTCAACCCCGCAACTTCATCCGTAACCACCTATGATCTATCGCCTGAAGAATTTGAACAGAGTTTTGGGGATAACCCTTTGCATATTAATATAGACTTTAAAGATCGTGTATGGATAGGGTCTACAAAAGGGCTGTTCGTCAGGTCTTCAAGAACCAACGCATTCAGAAATATTACAGAAAAAAACTTTCCCAGGCTTCTTGTGACCCAAGTCCACGTAATGCGCTCCGGCCGTATCCTGGTCTCCACTGATAAAGGGATAGGAGAAATCATAGAAAGCAAACAAGGTCCAAGCTTCCAAATCATCCCAGAGAAGCACAATAAGAAAGGCGTTCATACCTTGATGTATGAGACCAGGGACAAACGCTTATGGGTGAGTAAGTGGGAGGAAAATATTCAGTTATTCCATCAATCTTCCTCTGGTCGGTTAAGCTTGGATACCCTCTTACCCTTTACTCCTATGATTAATGGGTGGATAGAGGATCGCCTAGATTCCACGCTTTGGATCGCTTCTTCACAAGGTCTTTTCAAGTTAAGCTCTTCAGCTACGGGCTATGATCTCCAAGCAGATACGTTATTCCCTGTAGAAACCCTCAATGGAATAATAGAGGACGAGGCGGGGTATCTATGGATGAGTAGTTCCCAAGGATTATTACGCTACGATAAAGAAGGAACTGTCAACCGCTTTGGCTATGCCGATGGCTTGAAAAACCTTCAATTCTTATTTTGGTCATTCCTAAAAGCTCGGGATGGACAATTCTTTTTTGGCGGTACCAACGGTATAAATTTCTTCTACCCTGAGCATATCCAACTGCTCAACATATTAGCTCACCCTACCATCTCTGAACTTTGGATAAATGATACCTATTACCAGTCTATAAAACTGAAGAGTTTAAAATCCTCTCCCTTAGTTTTTCGATACAATCAAAATACGCTTTCCTTTTTCTTTACTGCCCGAGAATACAGTGATCCAGAAAAGAATAAGTTTAAATTTAAAATGAGTGGGGTGGATGAAGACTTTGTCGAGTTGAGCAAAGGAAACTTTGTCCGATATCCCAACCTTCCCCATGGTGTCTATGAATTTCAATTAATGGCTTCGAACTCAGATGGTCTCTGGTCTAAAGATATTTACTCGCTTTATTTTCGCATACTACCTCCCTGGTATAAAACCTGGTATTTCCGTCTTTCTTTATTTGTCTTAATTGTAGGAACCCTATGGGCATTGATTTATAATCGCTTAAGTCAAATAAAAAAGGAAGCCTACTTGAATCAGTTGGTGGCAGAAACAGAGACGGCAGTACTTAGACTTCAGATGAATCCCCACTTTATTTTCAATAGCCTTAATTCGGTTCAAAATTCGCTATCAAACAAGGATGAGGAAAAGGCCAATCAAATTCTAAAAAAGTTTATTCCGCTTATGCGCAAGATATTGGAACACTCCGAAAAACCCTTTATTGCCATAGTGGATGAAATCAAATTACTAGAACAATATCTCATGATCGAATCTATACGCTTCGAAGACAAATTAGATTTCCAATTCTCCGTAGACCCACAAATTGATCCTTATGAAATGATGGTGCCTACCATGATCCTCCAACCCTTTGTCGAAAATGCGGTAAAACATGGAATTTCGGGTAATAAAATTCGAAAGGGCAAAATTGAGATTTGCTTTGAACCCAGAGGTAAAGGACTGCTGTGCATTGTCAGAGACAATGGAATAGGAAGGGAAGAAACCCAGCGGGATACCACACGGAAAAAGGAATATCGCTCAAAGGCAACCGAAATTACCGAAAGAAGGCTTGGGTTACTGAAAAATCAAGAGGACTACCCCGCGGAACTGAGAATCATTGATTTAACGAGTGAAAATGGAGACTCTCTTGGTACAGAAGTACAGCTTGACCTACCATTAATTCTGTGATATACAGAAGTGCTTCATTCATTAGTTCCGGCAACTGAACAGAGATATCGCCGCGTTTAATAAACAGCGCTGCAATTTTGAAGTAGATAAATTATCTTACAAAAGACGATTAATTACTGATAGAGTTTAGTTTATTTTCCTTTTTTGGGGTATAAGGACAAGTAATCTAAGGATTGCTTGTCCTTTATTTTTTATTCAGCTATGTGAGCCCGGTACTCCTGATAGGTATTTATGTTCTCAAGGATTTCAGGCGACCCAGCCCAAACACGTTGTACAGGAATCTGATCCAACAAACCCGTAGGGCTACGCTCTCCTTCTTCCCAATAGTTCTGTAAGGAAGGGTAAATCCTGTCCTCCCAAATGGCAAAGAGTGGCTCAACTCTTCCTGATCTTGGATGTTGCATAACGGTCGCCAAAGTTGTCGGATTGCGTTGGCCGAGAAGGTGCTGAAGGTTTTCCAGTGCTACCCGAGGCATATCGCAAGCCAATACCAGAAAGGAAGTATGGGGATAGGATTCAAATGCAGTTAATATCCCTCCCAGTGGTCCTTGTCCAGGATATTGGTCAACTATACATGGAAAATCATGCAATTCATCTGCCTGTGCTTCCGTACAGGAAAAGTAAGCTTTACCACATACAGCTTCTAAGAGCGCATATCCATACAAGCGTTGTGATATACCTCTATAGGCAAGTTTTCCTTTATCTCTACCCATACGGCTACTCTTCCCCCCAATGAGTAACAGACCAGCTATTGTTGTATTCATATCCTTGCTTCTGTTAAATGTAGATAAATAGGCAAAATTAATTCCAAAGTAGAAATATATGGGTTTCCGCAAAGAAGAATTTACAGAATTTCTTACACGGGAGAGAAAAAATAGTTTTTCCTACAAAAATGAATTTAATTAGGAAGCACAAATTGTTTTTCCTACATTTATGAAATAAATAATTGTTATGAAAGGGAAAAATCTAGGAGAATTTGAAGAAATTGTCCTTTTGGTCATCGGTATTCTATATCCCCAAGCTTATGGCGTAGCTATCCGAGCGGAAATTGAGGAACGCGCAAAACGAAAGGTAGGGTTGGGTGCTCTGCACGCCACCTTGGTTCGACTAGAAGAGAAGGGCTATGTAAGTTCTCAGTTTGGAGAAGCAACGCAGAAAAGGGGTGGAAAGCGCAAACGCTACTTTCAGGTTACAGCAAGTGGACAAAGTGCGCTTGTAAATACTCGAGAGCTAAGGAATACCCTTTGGGGTTCCATTCCCAAAAATGCCTTCAATCTTGTAGAAGGACTCAATTTTGACCTAATATGAACGTTCCTAACGACATCTCTCCTCCTAAGTGGGCTCTTTACTTTCTTAGGTGGTTCTGTAAGCCAGAGCTTCTTGAATATATAGAAGGAGATTTGATCGAAACCTTTGAGAACAACCTAGAAGCATTTTCCCTCCGAAAAGCCCAAAGAAAATATACCTGGGAAGTCTTAGGACTTTTAAAACCTGGAATCATCCGCAACTTCCACTTAACCTCCATCCATCCATTTTCAACCGCTATGTTATTCAATTACCTCAAAGTCGGACTCAGACAAATACGCAGGCATGCCTTATTTTCTGGCCTTAATATTATTGGACTGGCAGTTAGTATGTCTGTCTGTCTACTGGTTATCATGGTTCTAGTCGACCAGTTTGGGTATGACAAGTTTCACAAAAACAAAGATCGAATCTATCGGGTAATCTCGGCAAGGGGACCTGAAGACCGCCCAATCGAAAATCTAACAAGATTCAACGCGACTTCTCCCCTTCCCATCGCTGATGAACTATCCAACAATTACACCGGAATCGAATCTATTGTACGCATGCATCGCGTCTATGGAACGGATTTAAAAATCCCCGACAAAATTTTACCTAGTCATGGGCTCTATGTTGATCACAATTTCCTATCCGTCTTTGACTTTGGGGAGATCCAAGGAGACCTATCGGAATCCTTGCGCGAACCCTTTACCCTCATTCTTTCCCAATCATTGTCGAGAAGGTTGTATGGAGATGAGGACCCTATGGGAAAGATCATTCAGCTAGGATCTGAAGGAGAAGACTATATCGTGACAGGAGTGATAGAGGATCCTCCGATTCGTTCCCATATTAGATTTGAATTTCTTGCTTCATTCTCTTCGTTAGAGAGTCTTAAGCTGCAGAATTTACAGGATCGTAGTTATATCTGGGGTTATTACGTATATATGCTGCTTGATCGTACACCAGGTGTTGAGCGAAAAGTGAGCACGGCATTGGCAGAAATCTCCGCCCAGTTCTCGGAACTTGATCCCTATTACAAGTATAAGTTTGAACCACAGGCTTTAGGAGATATTACACCGAGGGACGGACGGGTTACGGGAAATGAAATTGGGCCAAGCCTTCCTTTCTTCTTATTTTATTTCCTTTCTGCTCTTGGATTTATCATTATTCTATCGGCTGGCTTTAATTATACGAATCTCTCCCTCGCCCGCTCGCTGAAACGAGCTAAAGAAATAGGAATTAGAAAGGTAGTTGGTGGAAAAAGGAGGCAATTAGTTACTCAATTCATCATAGAATCCGTTCTAGTTGCCTTAATCGCCCTTTTGGTAGGAATTATCTTGCTGGAATTCCTCATCCCTAGATTTTACCATTTGGATCCCCATATATCCAAAATTATTTACCTAAAGAGAAGTCCTGAGATATATCTTCTTTTTTTCGGTTTTAGCGTTTTAGTAGGTATTCTAGCTGGATTAATACCTGCTCTCCACATATCTAATTACCGCACCATTCAGGTGTTAAAAAATCTCAGCCAAGTAAAGGTATTTGCCTACCTAGGTCTGAGGAAAGGCCTAATTGTCTTTCAATTCATGCTTTGTCTGCTTTTGGTTACCAGTACGATCTTTCTTCAAAAACAATACAAGTTGTTATTGCACGCAGATCACGGGTTCAATGTGGGTGATGTACTGAATGTTGCACTTAAAGGCAATTCTTATGAGATTTTCTCACAAACTGTCCAGCAGCTTAAGGAGGTTAAGGCCATTTCCGGTTCTCAACTTAGGCTCGCAACGGGTACGGCAAATAGTCTAGATGTCTATCTCCCAGATTCTCCTGACTCCCTTTCTTTACACAGCAATTTCGTAAGCCCAAATTTCCTAGAAAACCTGGAGTTAGCCCTAGTCGCAGGATCAGGCTTTCCAGCTCGTCCCAATACTGTGGGTGAGCGATATATAGTCCTAAATGAAACAGCAGTAGAAAAATTGATGTTGGGAAGCCCAGAAGAAGCTGTAGGACAAGCGATAGAGGTCAAGGTCTCTTCAGACTCTACTAGCTTTCTAACTATAGGGGGGGTTGTAGAAGATTTTTATGATATGGATATAACCAACCCTATATATCCTTATGCCTTCCGTCAAGGGAAAGCGAACCTTCAACATGCAAATATTCGCTTACACCCAGGCACAACTAAAACTGCCCTAAGCAAGTTGGAAAAGCTGTGGAAGGAAATAGATCCTTACCAACCCTTTACCTATGCCTTTCATGAGGATGAGCTTGCAGATAGGTACAGCCCCCTTCAGATGGGTTCAAAAGTAGTCGGATTAGTAAGTGCATTGGCTATTGTAATTGCCCTCTTAGGACTTATGGGTATGGTCACCTATATGGTAGAAGGACATATCAAAGAAGTTGGAATTAGAAAAATACTAGGTGCCAATGAACGCCAATTGGTATGGAGACTATCCAAAGGCTTCTTACTCTTATTGGGAATCGCTACCCTCTTATCTATCCCTACGAGTGTATTCATCAACCGTATGTGGCTGGAAACTTTTGCCTTAAAGGTTCCCATTAGTATAGAAGTCTTTCTTTGGGGAATTGGGGGAGTAATTGTTCTCAGCTTATTGATGATCATATCCCAGACTATTGGAGCAGCAAAAGGCAATCCTGTTGAAGCCTTAAAAAGTGAATAGAACCGATTTCTCCATCTAACCTTCTACGATTTTTGGTAACCAACAAGGAACTATGAATTCACATTCTCCTCCCAAATGGGCTCATCGCTTTTTGCATTGGTTCTGTAAGCCAAAACTACTCGAGCATATCGAGGGGGATTTACTCGAATCCTTCGATCATACCATTGAAAACCAAACGACCCGCAAAGCAAAATGGAAATTTTGCTGGGAAGTTTTGGGCCTATTTCGCCCAGGAATTGTACGCAACTTTCACTTAACATCTATACATCCATTTTCCACCGCTATGATATTCAATTACCTCAAAGTCGGAATCCGACAAATTCGAAGACATGCCCTTTTTTCATTTTTAAATGTCATCGGCCTCGCAGTTAGTATGGCTGTCTGCCTTTTACTCATGATGATATTGATCGATCAATATTCTCAAGATACTTTTCACGAGAACAGAGACCGTATTTATCGGGTGGTTACCGGTAGAGGAGAAGGTCAGGCCAAACAAGAGGAAATCAATAAATTCTTAGCAACTGGTCCCATACCCATAGCAGCAGAGCTAGAGCAGACATATGTAGGGGTTGAAGCCACCGTTAAGATAAAACGATTGAATGACCCCAAGCTCATCACTGAGGACAAGAACCTATCCGCAAAGGGTTTTTATGTAGACCAAAGCTTCCTACAGGTATTTGATTTTGGGGAGGTGCAGGGAGCTCTTCAAGAACCTTTGGCAGCTCCCAATTCACTCGTGCTGACACAAAAGACTGCACGTAAGCTATATGGAAATACCGATCCTATTGGAAAGGTCTTGAAAGTAGGTAATGGGGAATATTCCGACCTACTCATCACAGGGGTAATGGAAGACCCCCCTATTCGAACCCATATGCCCTTTGACTTTCTCGTATCATTCTCTACTTATGAAACCCAAAATCCAGACCAAATTTCAAACTGGGGGGATTGCTGGAACCAATGGATCTATGTGCTGCTGAAAGATGATAAAGGTTCAAAGGCAGAATTGGCTTCAGGTCTCCGCAAGATCTCCATTCGCCAGAGCGAGCAGGATGCATATAGTTCCTATCGCTTTGAAGCCCAGGCCTTAGCGGAAATCAATCCCTCCGGAACGCATATGGCTGGAAACGAAATTCAGATTACTACCCCCAGCTTTGTTTTCACTACACTATCCATTCTAGGGATAGTCATCATGCTCTCTGCTTGTTTTAACTATACCAATCTCTCTATTGCTCGCTCCTTAAAAAGAGCGAAAGAGATAGGGATTCGAAAAGTAATTGGGGGGAAAAGAGGGCAGTTAGTCGCCCAGTTTTTAGTAGAGTCTATCTTAATCTCCTTATTTGCACTGATTTTGGCTGTAATTCTATTGGAGTTTTTGATTCCTGCTTTTTACAGTATAGACCGCAGAGCGCCTACCCTTATTCATTTACAGAAGACCCCTCAGTTATACCTCTGGTTTGTGGGATTTAGTATTCTGACAGGGTTGATTGCAGGTATATTTCCCGCCTTACATTTGTCCAGCTATCGCCCCATTCAGGTCCTCAAATCGCTGAAACGAGTAAAGGCATTTTCCTTTATTGGGCTGAGAAAAGGCTTAATCGTGATCCAATTTACCTTCTGCCTATTTTTTGTACTGAGTGCTATACTCCTATTCAAGCAGTATAATCTCCTGGTCCATTCGGACCATGGATTTGACTACAAGAACATTATCCACGTAGACTTACAGAACCAATCCTATGAGCTTTTTTCACAAGAGGTATCAAGCTTAGGGGGATTCGAGCAAGTATCAGGTTGTAGTTACGTAATGGCCTCAGGAAATTCCAATGGCGTCCAAATTAAGATTCCCAATACACCCGATGTCCTAGGTCTACACGCCAATCACAGCAGTAGAAACTTTTTTGAGAATATGCGGATGCAATTTCTTGCAGGAGGGACTTTCCCCGAGAATACTTCCAGAGAAATTGAAAAATATATAATTTTAAATGAGACTGCGGTAAAGAAATTACAGCTAGGCTCTCCCATAGACGCAGTAGGCCAAGGATTAGAACTCTTGGCAGGTGGCGATTCTACCCGTTTAGTAACCGTAGTAGGCGTAGTCAGAGATTTCTACGATATGGGAACTGCCCAACCTGTGTATCCTTACTGCTTTCGCTACGATCCTTCCAAGATTTTGTATGCGAATATCCGGGTTAGCGAACCCCTTTCCCCTCTAGCACTGAATAGATTGAAAAAGGCTTGGAATGAGGTAGATCCCATCCAAGCCCTAAAGTATAGTTACTACGATAGGGAAGTAAAAGAACGATATGGCTTGATGGAAACCATGGCTAAAACTGTCGGTACGATGAGTACGATGGCGATCATCATTGCCTGCTTGGGCTTACTGGGAATGGTGACTTACATGGTGGAAGGGCGCGTTAAGGAAGTAGGTATACGGAAGATTCTAGGAGCCAGCACAAAGGAATTGATTTGGACCCTATCCAAAAGCTTCATGTTCTTGCTGGGAATTGCCATTCTTATAGCTGTTCCCCTTTCCATCTACCTCAATAAGATGTGGATCGAAACCCAGGAAATTCAAGTGGACATAGGTCCGCAAGTAATTTTGCTGGGAATTGGAATTGTCCTTTTCTTAAGTGTGATTGTAGTGAGTTCACAGACCTTCACCGCCGCTCAAGGAGACCCAGTTAAGGCCCTGAGATCGGATTAGAAAAGCTTACTGTTGGTAATTCATAGTCGATAGTTTGAATACCCTTTAATAAAAAATATAGACTATCGACTATGGACCATCCAACTAACTACCCCCTCTACAAATCCAGCTTGGCACGCATATCTCGATCATTGGCTCCATTCTGAGACCAATATGCAGACTGAATGGTCTTTTTTCGCGTAGCCCGGGTTGTCAATTCGCGGCCCCGACCGCTCGAAGTCTCGGCCCATCCTTCAATGATATAGGGAAAGGCCTTTTGGAACTGAACGCTTAGGGTCCGATTGAGTCCGGGATAGGTTATCTGGTATTCCATCAGCTCATCATTCTCAGCTGCAGCTGCTAATGTTGCCTTGGCCTTCTCTTCCTTAAGCGGAACATGCCTCAGCCGGGTGAAAAAGGTGCTGGGAATCATCCGAAAATTTCCTGTGGGTAAAGCCTCTGGAGAGATACGGATGTAATTCCATATTTCATCCTCGAGCCAGGTTTTGTCTAGGCTGAACTGTTCATCCCCCTCAGACTCAAAATAGGAATTGCCTTGTATCTCATAGGTATTCTTACCGCCATTGATCTGCAGATAGGTATGTCCACACCATTCCTGTGCAGAAGTGGCAACTTTTAAGGCGTGGGGATTCTGGGTTAGATCTATCGGAGAAAAAGTCGAAGACATCAAAGAGTAGGGATAAATTCCCGTGAGGAATTTCTTGGTAAAGTTACATTTGAGAATCTTGACTGCGTCTGAGCCAGCTTGCTGAGGGAAATCTAGCTTTACTTGTTTGCTTGCTGAAAAGTCCTCCGTTACAAAAATTAATACTGCATGGCCAGAATGAACTTCTCCATACCGGGCTTGCTCGAGTTCATAACTCGTGAGTTCAGCCTTACCTTGATACCAGTATGCCCCAAACTGATTCTGGTCGGGTAGCATCTGAGATGCTAAGGTATAGGAATAAGTATCATGAGAGGAAGTAGGCTGACAGCCCCAAAATCCCAATAGACAGATGGCGATAATTAGGCCAATACATTTTGAGTGCTTCATGTGGATACGTTTGAACAGATTTACATCTATAAAAAGGCAATTAAAGCGCTTTTGTTTAACGATAAAGTTAGCAATCTGACAGAGTAATGTATATTTAGAAAATAATCCCCAATTTGGTGTACTTCAATTCTGTATATGATTCTATTCGGCACTTCAAAGGGCCTTGTGCTTTGTGATGAGGTAGGCAACATTCAGGAGGTTTTCTTTTCGGGGTTCCCCGTTTCAATGGTGTATGAAGATCCCAGGCACAATACCTGGTGGGCAGGCATATCTCACAGACATTGGGGCCAAAAGCTATACTGTACTCAAGATCAGGGAAAGAACTGGACACAGATTCCCACCCCCAAATTTCCCCCCAATACGGAAATAAAGCCTGGTAAGCCTGCTTCTTTAAAACAGATATGGTGCATGTCTCATGGAGGTCCAGACAAAAATGATCGTATCTGGTTAGGAACGGAACCAGGTGCCTTATTCGTGTCGAACAACCGAGGTACCTCTTTTGAGCTGGTAGAATCCCTGTGGGATCACCCTTCCAGAAGCAAAGAGACCCAATGGTTTGGCGCCGGAAAAGACCATCCTTTTATTCATACCATTGAAGTGGATCCCCGCAACAGCGACCATGTATACATAGCAGTGAGCTGTGCAGGGGTATTTGAAACGTGGGATGGGGGAGGAAGCTGGAATCCTAAAAACAATGGGTTGATCGCAGCCTATCTACCCAATCCAGGTGTGGAAGTCGGGCATGATCCCCACAGCATGAAAATCTGTCAAAGCCACCCCAACACCATCTGGCAACAAAATCATTGCGGTATATTCCGAACAAAAGATGGAGGTGTCCTTTGGGAAAATGTTACCGATGAAGAGGGATTGGCAGACTATGGCTTTGGCCTTTGTATAGATGCACATGATCCCAATATTGCCTGGGTAATTCCAGCAGATAGCGATGAGAGTAGAGTCCCTCCCAATTTAGCCCTCTGTGTTTGTAAAACTACAGATGGAGGAAAAACCTGGGAACCCAAGCGCAAAGGGCTCCCACAGGACTACTGCTATGATATAGTCTTTCGTCAGTCCTTTGCCAATAAAGGGGACCTCCTTGTTTTCGGTACGACCAGTGGAAATGTGTACTTATCACATGATACGGGAGAGTCTTGGAAAGGAATTCATACCAACCTAGCTAGGGTGGAGTCTGTTATTATCACCTAGTTAAAACAAATCCCATAGGCCAAACAGTTAGCAGAGTATAACTACTACTTTCTGCCTGTTTATGGAATCTACAATATATTCTCAATCAGATATACAAGCGCTAGAACGTCGCTATCGGGCAACTTTGATCAATATCTTGTCAGGTTTTAAAAGCGCCAACCTGATAGGGACTACTGACTCGCGCGGGAATCACAACCTAGCAATCTTCAACTCGGTGGTTCATATAGGAGCAAAGCCTCCCTTATTGGGAATGATTCTTCGTCCTACCTCTGTAGCGCGACATACCTTCGAAAATATTAATGAGACAGGTTATTATACCATCAATCACATACACCAAGAGATATTTCAGAAAGCCCACCAAAGCTCAGCAAAATACGATCGGGAAATATCCGAATTTGAGGCTTGTGGCTTCTTCCCAGAAGTACGGGATACCCATTGTGCCCCCTATGTGAGAGAGTGCTTTGTCAAAATGGGCCTCAAATACGTTGAGGAACATTTTATCGAAGCCAATGGCACGCGCCTTATTGTAGGAGAGATCATAGAATTGATTCTTCCAGAAGGAAGTGTAGAGGAAGATGGATTTTTAAATTTAGCCGAATACGGAACGGTTACCATCTCAGGTTTAGATGCTTATTTCTCAACGGAGAAAATCGAACGCAGGGCCTTTGCGCGTCCAAATGAAGTACCCAAAACCTTGTAAAGGTAAGTTCTAGGTTAAGGTGTAGCATTCTGCGTTTCCGAATCCTTTTTAAACATTCGTTAGCCTCAAAGCTCCAGACCTTCAAAGCGGAGCTTTACGTACTCCTTTACCATTTTTTCTAGTGAATAATCCTCCCCAAGAAAGTCAGGTGGAGCAAATAATTGAGTAAGAAAAAAGCGATCAATCATCACAAGTAACTGGGGAGAAATGGGTTGGAAACTCCCCGAAGAGATCCCTACCTCATAATAGGACCTCAAGTCATCTAAGAGGTTTTCCAGGTATTCCCACACCTTACCCCACACCGTAGGAAAATGCTGTTTGAGTTCTTGCAAGAAATGGGCAGAAATACCCTTAGGAAGTGCGAGCAAATAGGCTTGTAAGTGGACTAAGTCATGTGGAGCCGCTAAGAATTTAGGAATCAGGTCATCTTTTAACAACTGCATCTCCTCAATTTTTACCTCGACTACATAGGAAAGGATTTCTTCTTTCGTCCCAAAGTATTCATATACAGTAGATTTACTTACTCTCAATAGTAGGGCCAAATCATCCATTTTAAGCGTTTTGAGGGGAATGTCCTGAAGTAGAGGCCATAAAGAAATAGCCCATTTTTTCGTTTTCTGCGTCGGGCCCTTACGAACTCTATTTGTTGATTTTCTTCCCATTCATTTGTAAAGTAAAACAAATCGAACTATATTTATATAAATAGTTCGATAATGCGCGATTTAAAATACCTCTTGGCCTATATTCCTCCTCTACTCGCCTTTCTAGGGCTTTATTTTCAGGGTATTTGGGCTTTCTCCACCGTTGTTTTCACCTTCGGACTCATTCCGGTACTAGAATTATTTACCCCTAATTCCCAAGCTAATTTCTCCGAGAAGGATCGAGCTATCCGCCTGAGCAATCGGTTTTTCGATATACTTCTCTATATGAACGTTCCGGTAGTTTATGGATTGGTTCTATACTTTTTGTACATACTGAATACCCATATACTACAAACATACGAATATATAGGGCTTGTGCTTTCTGTTGGGATCATTCTGGGAGCTAGTGGTATCAATGTGGGCCATGAGTTGGGGCATAGAAAAAGCAGTTTTGAGCGTTTTCTTGCCAAACTGCTTCTACTTCCTAGTATGTACGTACATTTTTTCATAGAGCACAATCGCGGACACCACAAACACGTGGCTACTCCCCGTGATCCAGCAAGCTCAAGGTACAACGAATCCCTATTTTTCTTTTGGTTTCGCTCAGTAATATTTTCCTATCTCGGTGCCTGGAACATTGAGAGGGGTCGCCTAAAGCGAATGAAGCAGTCTTTTTGGAGTGTGAAAAATGAAATGCTGGTTTTGCAGTTGGTTCAATTGACATATGTAGTTGCAATTATACTTCTATCTGCTACATGGCTGAACGCAGTATTGGTATTCCTAGCTGGAATCGTAGGCTTTCTACTCTTGGAAACGGTGAATTACATTGAGCATTATGGCCTGCAACGCAAAAAGCTTCCTTCTGGGGCTTATGAACGCGTTCGCCCAATTCACTCTTGGAATTCGAATCACGAAGTGGGACGTATTCTACTGTATGAACTTACGCGACATTCAGACCATCATTACATCGCCAGTAAGAAGTACCAGATTCTCGATCACCATGACCAGGCTCCCCAACTTCCTTTTGGCTATCCCGCAGCTATGCTAGCTGCACTGGTTCCTCCCTTATGGTTTAAGGTGATGAATCGGCGAGTAGATGAAGTCCGTGGGTAAATGGTTAGTAGTCGGTTGTAGCTCTTGATCAGAAACTGAGAAAAAGCCATACAAACCACCAACCATTGACTCCTTACTATCCCAAAACACTCGCAGCGTGCTCTCTCTCTGCCAACCACCGCTCGGCATCCAGCGCGGCCATACATCCGGTTCCTGCGGCCGTTACAGCCTGCCGATACACATTATCTGCGGCATCTCCGCTTACAAAAACTCCTTCAATATTGGTTTTAGCCGTACCGGGATCGGGGAGTACGATATACCCCGCTGCATCCATGTCAATTTGATCTTTAAAAATATCTGTATTGGGCTTATGACCTATGGCAACAAAAAAGGCAGCAGCCTCTATCTCAAACTTCTCCTCGGTTTTGTTATTAAATACGTGAACCTTCTCAACCTTGTCCTCCCCTTCGATATCATAGGCCTCTGTATTCCAATAGATTTTGATGTTTTCGGTAGATTTGACCCGTTCCTGCATAATTTGAGAAGCTCGCATTTCATCCCTTCGAACGAGCATATGCACAGTAGGGCAAAGTTTAGCTAAATACAATGCCTCTTCAGCTGCTGTATCCCCCCCTCCCACTACTACTACTTCTTTTTCTCGGAAAAAGTACCCATCACATACCGCACAAGCACTTACTCCCCGATTTGCATAGGTTTTCTCTGCTTCCAATCCCAGATACTTGGCAGAAGCCCCTGTGGAGATAATAACAGCGTCTGTAGTATACAAGGTACCTTCAACTGTCCATAATTTCTTTGGGTGCTGATCGAGTTCTACCTTATCAATAACCTCATATTTGATCCGTGTCCCAAAGCGCTCTGCCTGTTTTCTCAAATCTTCCATCATTTGAGGCCCCATTATTCCCTCAGCATATCCTGGAAAATTCTCAACATCTGTTGTAGTCATTAATTGTCCACCCGGTTGTAAGCCGCTGAATACCAAAGGCTCCAAATTTGCCCTTGCTGCATAAATGGCAGCTGTATACCCCGCAGGACCTGAGCCGATAATAATGCACTTTTCGTGCGCATGTTCTCCGTTTTGGCTATTCATATGTTTCAATATTTTGTGTGTCTTCAAAATTACAGAATAAATACCGGATCTTAAAGATTGTTATATATTACGCAAATTTAATATGTTTGGACGCCATCTGCTGTCTGCTTAGGGACAATCCCTTCTCAAAAAGAGAATTTTTGATAAAAATCAGCAGGTTTCTTTGAACTCTCGAATATTTTTATTCATTTACTTTGCGCGTTAGACTAGAGAAACCTATATGATTCCTGTAATTGGACTTTTACACATGAAAGGGGGGACGGTATGGACTGCTGAACCCGAACAATCCGTATTTGAAGCATTAAAGTTATTAGACGAGAAAAACCTTGGCGCTCTCCCTGTTGTAGAAAATGGCCGCCTCGTTGGGATGTTTTCTGAGCGGGATTACGCCCGGAAGGTTGCTTTACAAGGACGCAATTCCCACGAAACCAAGGTAGGAGACATTATGACGTCCAAGGTCTATTATGTCGACCCACAGATGCGCTTGGAGGGCTGTATGCAAATGATGACCGAGAAGCATATCCGGCACTTACCCGTTGTCGACGAAGATAAACTGGTCGGGATCATCACCATTGGAGATGTGATCAGAGTCATTTTCATGGAGCAAGAGCGCGCCATCAAAGACCTTGAGAATTACGTGTTTACGTCGATGTATTAGATTGGTCCTAGGCTAAGTAGTCGGTAGTCCGTAGTAACCCTTGATCTTCAATCAACATACCCTTACCTACTACACTCACTCCCCCACCAACTTTTCTACTAGTTGTGTCGTCTCATCTACAAATCGAGTGTATAAATCTCCCGTCCCAGGACCGTTAAAGCCTGTGTGAATCTTACGGACCCTTCCCGTCTTGTCAATAAAAATAGAAGTAGGAAAGGCCAGTACATGATTTAGCATGGGTAAACTCTTGGCAGCTTCCACCTTGCTATTATTTCCTGCAATGAGAATGGGGTATTTGATTTCAAACCGATCTGCAAGACGCTTGATATTCGAGGTAGCTTCCTGGAATTCAGACTGCCTTTCATAGGCCAATCCTACAATCTCTAGACCCTGGGGTTGGTAGGTTTTGTACAGTTTGGCAAAGTACTTAGACTCGTCCATGCAGTTGGGGCACCAGGTCCCCAACAATTGAACAATTACTGCCTTGTCTTGAAAGCGAGGATCAGAGAGAGAAACCATATTGCTATCTGTATCGGGAAAGGCAAAGGAAATACCCTCATAGCCTGGATTCAAATAGGTAAGCGCATTGGGATCGCGGAGTGTAGCATTTTCATCCTGTACTGCTACCCAGTTCTCCTCCCAGTGTTTTCCGGAGAAAAAGGTACCAAAAAGGCTATCATTCTGGAGATTTCCGTGGAATAAAAAGGCATGAGAACCATCGAAAGCGGATAAGCGTACTTGCGTCCCACTTATAGACCCTTCCAGGTATCTGTAGTCTCCGGTTTCCGTAAGTATGGTCCCCGTCAGTTGCTCTCCCTCCTGCTCGAATATTCCTACTGCAGGAAAGGCGGAGTCGGTTGCAGGACTAAAATCCATGCGCCATCTTCCTGCTAACGATATCACTTCCTCGGGTTCTGGCCAAGCAAATCTGCTACTATCTCCTTGGATGGCTTCAAAGGGGAGTAAATAATTCTTGCCACGACTATAATCCTGGTAGACTCCGCTGAGCTGAGAAGGACTTTCCAGTTTTCCATAAAATACAGAATTAAAAATAGGCATCTTGATAATGAGGGAATCTCCCCTTTGCTCAATTTCGTCTACTTCGATTCGCTCTTCTGCATTTGCAATAACAAATTCTGCCCCTGCATCAGACGGAGCGTACGCTGCGTGAAATGGCAGCTCAACTTCATTCATTTGCAACACAAAGCGCCAAAGTCCTGGAGCAGGTGTTAAGGCCTGGGGTTGCGGGGAACTGCAGGCTATGGTAGCACACAGTAGCATGCACAGAAAACGGGTTTGGATATACATATTACAGTCGTTTGTAAGTTCGGTTTCAAGGAATCGTATAAATAGGAATAGCAGAAATCTAGGTTCTAGTTACCTGGTAGACCCCCAATAGAATGAAAAGCATCCCAAATCCTTGGAGAAAATGCATAGATTCTCCATCGAGGATGCCCCATCCTAGTGCGACGATTGGAACCAGGTACGTAACAGATGAGGCGAAAACAGCATCTGTTATCTTTATCAAATAGTTGAAAATAACGGTGGCAAAAGCTGTTCCTAGCAGTCCCAATATAGCAAGATAGCCAAATGCGGTCCAAGCTCCCTCTTGTGCAAAACTTTTGTAAGATGCTGTGAGGAAAAAATAGCCCCAGTAGGGAATAGAAGCTATGCAGAGAGCAAGCCCCGTTACCGTGAGGGCATCCAGGCTACTGTTAGTAACTACCCGCTTGAGTACATTACCTGTTACCCCATAGCAGATAGTAGCCATTAAAACATAGGAAGCATAGGAAAAACGCTCTACTAAGAATCCTACTTCTACCCCCTCTTTACCCCCGCCTAGGGCTACCAACAGGACAGAACCCACTAAGCCCAGAATAAGTCCAAACACCTTGCGCTTGGTAAAGGCAAGAGAAAAAAACAAGGCACCAATCACCAGGGTAAACATCGGTGTTAGGGCATTGAGAATTCCGGTGGTAGCACTATTAAGCCCTGTTTCTGCAAGAGGAAACAGAAAAGCTGGAATACCATTCCCGAAGAACCCTACAGCAGCTAGTCCCCACCAGGTCTCTCTAGAAATCTCTTTGAAGGGTACTTTTCTTATAATTAAAAAGGGAAGTAAGGCAAGTCCAGCAATCAATATCCGAAAAGCTCCTACCTGAAACGGATCAAAGGCCTCAAGTCCCCGCTTCATCAAGATAAAAGAACTCCCCCAAATAAGGGAAAGGAAGCCTAGCAAGCCCCAGCCCAGCAGGTACTTATTCTGCGTGCGCTGTTCAATTCGATCTAGCTGAGCGGAAAGGAAAGAGGACTTCAAGAAATGAGCAATCGGTTGAGTTTGTTAAAAGTAAGTCCCTAAGTTAAGTAGGAATTTTTAATGTCTGCAATTTTAACCACAAGCATTGTAAATATGGTAAGGATTCATCCAAAATTAGGACTTATTTTGAATACTTCCAGGGGCGTACCAGTATATTCACACCTTGCTCGGCAACATTCCAAATTTCTGCTTAAAGCTCTTGGTAAAATAGGACATATTGGAGTAGCCTACTGAGTACGCCACTTCCGAAACGGTTCCCACCTTATTTTCCAGCATCCTTTTGGCCTCATTCAAGCGAAATTCGATAATAAGTTGATTCGCAGACTTATTGCACAGCGCTTTGAGCTTTCGGTGTAACTGAGACCGACTAAATCCAACTTCTTGAGCAACATCTTCTACAGAAAGGAACTCATTGTCTACGTTGGATCGAATTATATGCATTACCTGTTGCAAAAACTGATCGTCAACGGATTGCACATCCAAGTCTTCTACCACCACAAATTCCATTGCATTAAAATATTCCCACAATTTCACCCGGTTATTAATGAGGTTATTAATGCGTATGAGTAGCTCCTCTGAGTTGAAGGGCTTGATCACATAGGCATCTGCACCTAAAGTCAGTCCCTCCATTTTATTATCCTGCCCTGCTTTTGCCGTCAACATCAAAATTGGAATATGGCTGGTCTTGGTATTAGACTTCAAGTCATTACACAATTGATACCCATCCTTCTTAGGCATCATAACATCACTTATGATGATGTCCGGTATGTGTTCAATGGCTAGCCGCTCTCCCTTTACTCCATCTTCTGCTGATAGGACCCGGTAGCGCTTATTCAATATTTGCCCGATATGCTCTCTCAGATCCGGGTTATCTTCAACTAATAATACAAGGGGCAGGTTGTTATTGGTTGCATGCTGAGCAGGAGGGGAAGGAGTTTCTCCATTAAGCACGAATCCTGAAGGTAGATCAGGGTCTTTTTCCGATATAGATGGTGCTGAAGTATTTTTAGGGGAAACCAGCAAACGGTGCTCTGGTAGGCATTCTAGGGTATAAGGAATCCGCACTTTAAAATTTGTCCCTTCCCCCATTCGACTATTCACACTGATTTGACCATTGTGTAAATCGACCATTTCCTTTGCGATCGCAAGGCCAATACCCGACCCTTTGGCTTCTGTTCCCTCCACCCGATAAAAGCGCTCAAATATTCGCTTGACTTCTTCTTTGGTCATTCCTTTCCCCGTATCAGAAATTTCAATTACATAATGACTCTCTGAAAAATCCACACTAAGGGTTACCGCGCCGCCATCAGATGTGTATTTAAAGGCATTGGATAGCAGATTGCCAATAATTTTTTCCAACTTATCCTTGTCATAGTATGCCATGGGCAGCTCTTCTGGGAAACTGGTATTGAAACTCAGGCCCTTACTCTCAGACATGCTTTCAAATGAGAAAGCGATGGATTTGAGAAATTGGATCAGATTTCCCTGGCTGAGCTTCAAATGAACCTTTCCACTTTCTAGTTGGGAGAGCTCCAGCAATTGGTCTATTAAGTGTTGCAGCCTTTGGGTATTCCGCTCAATAATGTTGAAGGTTTTGGGCGAAATCTGTATAGGCGCCCCAGGCCTGTCTTGGGACTTTCGGGCAAGTTCTAGGGGTCCTGCAATCAATGATAGTGGGGTTCGAAACTCATGTGATAAATTTGTGTAAAATTGGGTTTTAATTTCGTCCAAATCCTTTATTCGCTCCATTTCGGCGTAATTTTTCTGGGCCTCTAGTTTCTCTTCCTGGGACTTCAGCAATAGGGTCCTTTGTCTGTAGGCAATGCCAAAAGAATAAATCACAATCTGTAAAAACATTCCCCAAGCATAAGGGTCTACAGGCACACTATCGATGGGTAAACGAATGATTCGCTCACTCCAAAGTCCTCCAACAACGAATGCTAGTGAGACAATGATCGCCCCAAACCCAAAGTATCGAGCAAACCAATCCTTCTTGAGCATGAGAATGATGGAGACAACGATACTTAGGCTGGAGTACAGAATGATCATTTTGTAGTGAATCCCAACACCCGTTAGATAGGTTTGGGGATTGAACACACTCACGTACAATGCTGTTAGAAGGATCTCCACTATCATGGCAATAGACAGCATGAGAATGAACCTATCTAACTTGGGAAATTTTGCTTTTGAGTTGATAAAGGAGCGTCCAAAAAACCAAAACGAATACATGACCCCATTGGCGATGATATTCCACATAGGATATCGGTACTGATGAACCGCCCCGATAATCAGACCAACGGACATTGCCATTGTTAAACAACAGAATAACACCCAAAGAGAGAACCAAAGGAACAATCGCTCACGTAGGTATAAGAATTGTAAGAAGTGATAGAGAAAAATAATGAAAGTAACCCCCAGCATAAAGACATTGAAACTTTCCCCAAAAGCAAAGGCTTTCTGATAATAAGGCTGTTTAGGACTTCTGAGGGTTGCGTGGAAATAGGGGGGGTAGCCAAGCGCATTTCCTTTGATTTTGATAACTAGGTCAATAGGTTGATCAATAGGTACATCTGCTATGCTTACCTTATTCAAAAACCATGTATCCTGTACATCCCTTTCCTTAGAGGGATATTCTACCCCTGTTTTTTTATGGAAAATTTGATTTCCTCTGGAAAAGCCATACACGTCGACCTGCCCATTGCTTTTTGTCCAAGCAGGTAATCCCTCCAAACGGTCTTCAAAGTTCAACGTCCAACCCTCAAGGGCTTTGCTTGTTTGTAAAGTAATTCTACCCCAGTATATCTCCCCGATTCGTAGGTACCGGGTGCGCTCATCCTGAATGGTGAAGACCAAAGCAGAATCGCTTAACACCTGTTCGGGGGTTATCACCTGGTCTACATCGTGTATATACTCAAGGTAAGGTTGAAGGTCGTGAACAGAAAATTGGGGGTCAACTGTATACACGGGTTGACCCACCAATTGTGAGCGCATAATACTCAACAAAGACCAGATAAGTATCCGTAAATACCTCATATACTCAAGTTTTCTCACAAAATGCACCTAATTCCAAGGACTGTATAAAATAGGGAGCTTCCCTCATTATCTCAAGCACATAGGTAGGTAGATTCCTGTATTCACAAGAATAAAATTGGGTAGAAAAATCGTTGCACGGTATAACTATTGGCTCATACCCTGACAGTTTTGTCGCATCACAGTTTCTTCGCGTCAAATCTATCAGAGAATGGGATAAAGGTGTTACCTGTTGGCCCATCTTCCCCATAGTTTTGAAACCACATTAACCATATAAACGAAATCTAATTATCATGAAAAATCTAATGTATGTCAAAGGAGTTGTACTAGTCTTTTGTGCCTTTTTAACCCTCAGTTGCGACGAAGAGGAAGCGTCAGTAGATCTTCGAGAAACCTGGGAACTCGAAGTAGAACAAGTAGCTACCGCCACCGCTCACTATGTAGATTTCCAAATGGCCCTACAGGATAGTCTGATCGATGTCTCAGGGTATGTTCCCAACATGGGACATCACTACCTCAATCCTAGCTTAGTAGATGGTACGTTTGAACTGGAAAAGCCGGAGATCATTCTGTATGTACCTGATGGGAATGGTGGAATGAAAATGGTTGCCGTTGAATACGCTGTTGTCCCTGCTGATCCGTCCAACCCGGGCAGTCCTCCTGAAGGATTTACGGGAGACTTGGATAAATGGCATTTTAACGAGAATATCGGCGAGTGGCAATTGCACGTTTGGACGATTCTAGAGAATCCTGATGGCGTATTTGCTATGTTCAATCCAGAAATTGGAGATTAAGAATTCCCAGCCCAAAAAAGAGCGCTGAATCATGAATTTTCTCATTTTTTCATACATATTCCAACAGTTCAAGGAATAGGTTGAAATTGTATTTTGTAACATGGCTTTCATAAGGCTTGATTCCGTGGAGGAGAGAGCTTTGTGGAAGCATTTTTTGATTCATCCAAGGAGCTCGCCTAAGCTCAATAGTAGTAAGAAGGCCATTTTAATGGGAAAATAATTCTTGGGAGGAGGGATCAAAACGGTATTAATTCCAACTTAACTTGAGAGGCTTGCAGGAAAGAAGGGGTAAGGAAACTTTGCAAATAGGTGAATATTTTAGAAATTAGACGAATAAAAAATACGTGTAAAGTAGAACAGCCCCTATTAGATAAAAACCCAAGCTACCTAATTAAAAATGAAAATTGCCTATTTAGTTTTAGGAATAATTACCCTAATTATTGTTGGAAAACGCCTAAAAGCTCTAACAAAAAGATTCCAACCTAAAAAAAGTAATACGCATATAGGAGAAAGCCTGGATCCCATCCCGGCTGTAGATAGTCCTTTTTTTGAGTTGAGGGATTTAGCCCTTGAACAAACCGAAGAGAGTCTAGGACTAACAGGAGATGAAAGCGAATTAAGGATATATGGAATTATTATGGACTGGAATTTAGGTGAAGGAATAGTAACGCTTACTTCTTTTAAGACAAAAGAAGCTAGTTACTATTTGAGTACTGGTGGAGGAGTAATTGGAGGAGGAGGACACGAATCTGTACAAATAGCAATTATAAATTATCTCGATTTAGGAAAAGAGTATCTTCCACTGACAGCCAAAATCGAGGACACCCCTGTCCCAGAAAATAATGAGGTATATTTCTATTTCTTAACGAATAAAGGAATACACTTGGGTAAAACAGTTATGACTACCATTGAGGATGAAAGTTCCCCTTGGTTACTGTTGTTTATAGAAGCCAATAAGGTCCTTACCCTTCTGAATGAGACATCTGAAAATGAATAAATGAAAATGACTAGTAATTCGAGAAGACTCCTCCAGCCTCCTCCACCAACTCCCACACGGCCCAAAACACATCAGCGACCTGGGGCTTGTTGTAATAATCCCCATCATTTCCATAGGGAGGGCGACTTGCTTTGGCACTT
>JBCCTX010000032.1:0-36398 GCA_039197765.1 Bacteroidota bacterium | reverse complement strand
ACCAATTCTGAAAGGAGCTTGATTATAATGACTTCAACTGGCTCCTTATGGTCGATCGTATTCCACTGATTAATATAGCTCCCGCAACGCATGAGTGCTCCCTCTTCGTGAGCAATCGCTAAGCTTCCTCCTCCACTTGCTACTATACCTTGCGCATGTAAGGCATAGATGAAACAAGGGGCATCATACATGTGATCATTCATGAGGACGGAGGACTGAAAGACCATGCGAAAGAAAATATCTTTGCCCTTGTAAGGGATAGGATGCATGTTGATCAAACTCATGATACAATTTGATTAATACATGCAAGATCTATGATTTCCCACTACAGAGAAAGTAGAATAGGATCAAAAAAGGGGGATTTTGGGTCAAAATGGGATTTTTACCATTGCTCGTTTTATATTCAGGTAATAGTACCACATACAAATAGGCAGAAAAATAGGTTATTTTTCCTTAGCTTTCAATTGCTTCAGCCGATGGATAGCGTGCTGGTTTTGAGGGCTCAAAGCCAGAGATTGTTCAAAATTCTCAATAGCTTTTTCTCGATTTCCATGGAAAAAATACGCTTCGGCCAAACTGTCAAATAGGTTGGCTGACTGAGAATATAGTCGGGTGGCAAACCGCAATACCTGAATTCCCTGCTCGGTGCTTTGTGGATTAAAGGTGAGCTGCAAGCCTAGGTTGTTGAGACTTCCCTCTGGCAATTTCAAGGAGGGATAATCTCTCAAACATACTTGGTATAGGCTATCAAGGTGTTGGTAGGTATGCTGGGCGGCATACTCATTAAAATCCTGGAAGCTATAGGTGCGCGCTTGAGGTTCTTTGCTTTTGTGAGAAATGAGGGAAGCTTCGATACCATTTGCTTCTGGGCTGTTTTCCAAGAAAACGCCCGCTTGGGCCTTAGCCTTTAGATGGGCATCTAAGAAATTGAGGGTATACATACACACCCATTTATAAGATTCTTCTATTTCGGCATCACTCTTATCTTGCCTAGTATCTCGGGCCTGAAACAGGACCCCTAGGGTACTAAAGTAGGAATGGCTGAGATGGTGAAACTTAAGTTGATACGCCTTGCTGTTTAATAGGCTGTCATAAAATTCAAATTCACTGTTGAGCAATGGATCAATATTTTCAGCAAGGAGAACTTCTTCAGGAATATCCTTCTGGGACATATGAATAAAAGGAACATCTACCTTTTCAATTTCGAAAAACGGAGAATCCTTCAGCTTGTCATATTGATATTTTATGCTTCCATCTAGGCTTACGATAGCCTGAATTCGCTTATTTCGAACCTGTGCGAGAACATGGGATAAACCACCAAAACTAAAGCCCATAGTCGCCATTCGGTCGTAGTCGGCATAGGGCATACTTCCCACTTCTCTACATAAAAATTCAATGTCTCGCGCCTGGGTTTCAATATCTTTTAGGCTTCCTCCCTCCATTAGGCGATTTTCTATACCTCTACTTGGGCTGGAAATGACTATGTATCCATGACTGGCCAGGTATTCGCATAAGGCAAAATTCTCTATGGAAGAGGCTTGGTAACTTGGCGCATACACGATCACAGGAAACTTTCCTGCGGCAGGCTTAAGGTTGGGATAGCCATGGGAACGTTCAAGCAGATGCTGTTGATTTATTGGGGTATTGGGATAGTAAAACCAATCGAGAATATACGCATTGGGAAGGTATTCCCATTCTTCCTCTTCTTTAAGGATTTCCATGTAAGCTGAGACGGGCATAGCCTCTTGCGAATCAGGCTGTTCGCTAGAAGGATACCAAAGGCTTATGGGAATAGGCCGGGGAATTTGTCGATTATTCCAATCATATATCCGATTATACGTTCTGCTACTGTCCGTTGCAAGGTAGTACATGAATCCCGCACTAAAGGGACCATATGCTAAGTCGATTCCTTGCAAAGAGGTTTGGCCCAGACTTAGGCTTATCGTTAAGCTGAAAAGGAGGATAAAAAATGGAAATTTCATAAGATATAGTAGGAGAGCTCCCAGAAGTTGGGATGCCACTCAGGTAAGAGGGAAATTTACTCCCATAGGTTGCATGAGGCTTACAATGCCCATTTAAGATTTATTACCCTAGACCCTTAACTCCTATATACAGATGAAAGTCCTTTTTTCCTTTTACAGTTAGATAAGGGTAGAAGATGGACATAAATAGCTGAACATATTCCTTTAAGACCCTTTGATACTCTCCTTGATCGTAAATTTGTGCAGAAGCAATCCAATAATCACTAAATATTCGAATCCGTTTGATCAACTGGGCATATTCACCTACATACGATTCCCCTCTCATGAGTCCCTCCCCGATTAGGCATTCAATTTCTTCCTGATACATTTTAGAACGCAGGGTCTCTACTTCGAGAAAGAAAGAATGTAGGGCCTCATTTTCCTTCATGATAAAGTTCAAATCGATCATGAAAAATCGATAGTCCCACAAGGTAGCAAAGCCCTTTTCCATCGTCCTAAGGAGGCCTAGAATCCTATTTTTTTCCTGCCTTAATTTTTGATTCTCCAGCTTGGCAATATGGAGCAATTCCTGATGTAGGTGTTCGATGAGCTCATTTTTTGTTTTGAAGTGGTAGATCAAATTACTGTGGCTAATTTTCAGGCTTGCAGCAATTTTTCTTAGAGAAACATTGGCCACTCCCTGTGCATTAAAGAGCTCCTTGGCGCCTTGTAGAATTCTTTCTTTGGTTTTTTTCATATTTTAGTCCACATGGTCTAAAAAATTTAGTACATTTGGTCTAAATGTACATATTTTCACGTTTAAAGCCATTTTCAATGAAAAGAAAAGAAGTTCCTCAATTCATCAACCAACGCTGGGTGCCGCAACTATTCAAGGATTTAGTATATGAATTTATGACCTGGTTTGTCGGTAAGATCCATGCTGCAAAGCCCTTTATGCCGATTCTTAACGAAGCATTGACCCATACACACTCTAATGCAATTGTTGCCATTGACCACGGAATCGGAGCAGGATTTGAAACGGTAGAACCCTATTTAGAAGATGATATTTCTGTAGAACAAATATCGATTGATCAATTTAAAGCCGAGCAGAGTGCCCTATACGTAAGTGTAAATGGTTTTCATCAACTTTCCCCCGACCGAGCTGCTCATTTACTTCAAGAAGTTGCGCATCGTAAGCATCCCATCGCCATTTTGGAAGGAAATAATGACAGCCTTTGGCAAGTAGTAGGTATGCTCGTCTTTGTCCCCCTTACAGTTATTCTCACAGCCCCTTTTGTAAAACCCTTTCGAGTTACGCGACTTCTATTTACTTATGTTATTCCTATTCTTCCCCTCCTAACGCTTATGGACGGCTTCCTCGCCTTGTTTAAGCTCTACAACCCAAAGGATTTGCAGGAGTTGTATCAGTCCCTGGAAGTACCTAATTACCGTTGGCGAAGTGGCAAACGAGAAAATGGAAGAGGCGGTAAAATCATGTACCTTTTGGGATGGCCAGAATAGCAAAAACGAGCTCTATTCCTCCTCCTAACAAGGCTCCTAGATAAAAAGGAGCTGAAAGAATCAGACAAGCCATACCTGCAGCGATCAATATGCCTCCCAGTGCCCAGTAGATTCGCATTCCATACAGGGTTTGAAAGAGGGTATATCGCCCTCCGATGATCATCAGCATCGTAGGAAAAAACCAATTCGCCTCGACCTGGAATATGACATAGGCGAGGAAGAGGCCCACGAAGAGAATAACGGAATTTTCAATCGCCAGAGGCGCCAGAGGGTTTTCTTTCTGGTGCTTACCTGAGCGTTTAAACAGTTTGGATACGACTAAGCCGAGAGGGTGGATAAGCATTCCACCTAGAAAAAATACAAGGATACTGGGTTGAAGGTAGCCCCCTAGGGCAACAAAGCCTGCTGCTAGCCATACTAATCCCGATACGAGTACGCCTGCGGCTCCCTTTAGGTAAGCTTGCCGCATATCTAATTGTGCTTCTTTGATATCCATAATCAATTTCTAAATAGTGCCTCAGGCTGGATGACTGTCAAAATGATTTGCTCGATTTTGTTGTAAGGCACCTTTCCCCTCAATTTTTAGCTCAGCGTCTACAAAGACCTTCACGCTGTCGGTAAAGCCTTCTACGTATTTTCCGGCATCCTTCGCATTCACAGCATCTATCATCTTTTCAATCATTCTACTCTGCTCTCCTTCTACAGAATAAGTAGAGTTGGGGAGTTCACGCAACTGATTAGCGTAAAACCAAATAAGAAAGTTAATAACGGAAGTAGTCTCATTTATTGGGTTATTCCTTTCTTTAAGGTATAGATAAATGCTTTAATTTTACGATCGTTTCCTACCTCTACTTCCGTAAGAACCCGTTCATATTCTTCTCCTTCAAAGACGTCTAGTTCCTCCCAAAAGTCCGAAAGTTTATCTGAACGAAACACATAACCGGAAACTTTTGATCCAGTCGGATCTAACATAATTGCTGGATAGCCCATAGTCGCCCCCCAACCTTCTGGGTGTAAGGTCCCTCGTACTGTTCCGACTTCCCAGGTTCCACCAATCTTCGTTAGCATATGCTCGTTGGGTTGACCAGGGCAAAGGGTTCCGTACACAAATAATGCATTAATCATCCTAGGTAAAAATTCGTAGTTACATGAATTTCTCAAAACCCAAACGTGAGGTAAATCAATAAAATTACCGCATAATCTCAAAAGTACTCACCACAAATCCATGGTCTGAAGGATAGGGAATTTTATTCCCATTCAGCAACAAAGGTTCACCAAGGAAGGCATGGTAAGATTCCGCTTTGAGAAGCTTCAGGTTTTGACCTTTATAAAAAATATAATCGATCCGATGTTCATCCTTTTTTTCCGGGGTATTCCAAGTAATTCCAGGATGGGTAAGCGGATTAGGATAAAAGGCTCGATAAGCATCCTTCAGCCCCAAATCTTGTAATACTTTGGTCGTATTCCAAGGAACGATTAATCCCTGATGTATTTCCTGCGTCTTTTCCCCCCAATCCAGGTGAGAAGGGGTATTCATGTCCCCTCCCAAGATCATAGGGAAGGAATCTGTTTCAGGAGTAAATTTTTCAAAATAGGGCAAAACCTTTTGAAGCATTTCATACTTTTTCCCGGTCTGCTCCCAACTCAGTAATTCTTCAGCGCTCATCCCGAGCTGCTCTGGTGCATCCTCCCAAGGGTCGTAGTGGAACCAGTTCGAAAAAAAACGAATGCTTTGATCGCCTACTAATACCTCTCGTCCACCTAAGTAAAACGGGAACTCCGTATCGATTCTATCCCCGAATGGGAAGCGGGAAAAAATGGAGAGGTTGATCCGATCATCTCCTAAAGCCGTTCCCTCTGGAGCGATGAGGTGAAAATGTAAGCCCAAAGCATTCGCAATGGTTGGGCCAGCACCGTAGGTTTCCACCATTAACACCACATCTGGGTCAATCTCCTGGATGATCTCAATGACTTTTTCTACTCCTTGGGGGATGTCCTTACCACCGTGGAGAATATTCCAGGCCATGACCTTGAACGAGGTTGGAGATTCTTGTCCAAAGATGGCAAGTGGAAAGCATACGAGTATTAGAATAGCTCTAAGAATCATAAGTACCTAAGCAAAAGAATTGCTGTAATGAAAGCTTCTATTATCTTCATGTGTACCCTAGAGGGTTTTTATAATCGATTGATTTTTACCGCAGCGTTTTGTCAGATAGACCCCTGTTATCCCCTTAGAAAGGGGATGGGGAGGTACACAGAGAGACCGAATGTACCTTTTTAGGTATTTAACGCTTAAATATCCTCTTTTTTCTCTGTTAATTACTCCTTGATCCTCTGTGGTAAAATAAAAAGGTCCAAGGAAACTTTGGTTTCATCTGGCTTAAAGAATACATACCGAATCGGTTTTACGCTGGTACTTAGTAACACTTTTCTGTACATGACAGTACTTATACACGAAGATTTTTCCTCCCATTTTTTCTCATTTCTCGCTATACAGTTCAATTATTCCTTGGATATCTCCTGCTTGCAAGCCTGAAATATTGTTCTCTATGAAATCTGGACTCATGATATTTTGGGAGTTGACATGACCGAGACCGAGAACGTGTCCAATCTCATGTAATAAAAAGTCATGAAAGGAATCACAGGTATTGAACCGTACCCCACTTTGAATAACTACATTCCCCGCTATTGAATTACACGGCAAGCTTGGATAATTTGGATACCCTATGCCACTTTGTCTTATGTCGGCTACGAAAAAGCGGATATCACTTTGGCTATTTTCAGGAAGTTCTTCAAACGCTATATTTGCAACCGCTTCCCACTCCTTTAGGGCTTTACGTATTTCGTCCTTGGCACAACTTGGTAAGGAAGTAAAGGACTTACTTGGGAGATTGATTTGTGCATGCGTATTGATGAGTCCATTCTCTTCTTGAAAGCTAAAAGAAATTTGTCCTCCTGGTTCTCTAGGCCCACCAACCCCAAAGCCTGTTGGTGTAAAAGAATTTGTTTGCCCCCATTTAAAGCCAAACAGGCAGTAAGCTGCAGGACCATCCAAACATGCAGAAAGGGCCCTGTTACATTCTGCAAATTGTGAAGATTCGTTTAAAACCCCTGGTTGTGGTCCTGGTTGTGGTTCGTCCTTACAACTCAGCATTACCATCAAGAAAAAGCAGACAAAAATATTCCTCATCCAGATCGAATTTGGCTAGTCTTCTAAAAATACAGAAAACCCTCAAATTCTGACTGACTTTTCTCGATCTACTATCACTCCGAAAATTCTCGCCTGCGGGGACTATTCCTCAATACGGTTAGCATCCGCTGCTTCTGATCTTGGGTGAAGATGTTCATACAGGCATCATCTGTGTAATCCATATAGTTTTCGATCATAGAGAGTTCTCCACATGACCTAGCGCCCATTGGACAGCCAATATTGGGTTCTCCCACGTTGGGGGTATCGGTGCAAAAGTCATCCACTGTACAGTCTCCATCTCCCCAGATATGCCGTAAGCCCAACCAATGTCCCACTTCGTGGGTGGTAGTTCTACCTTTGTCAAATGGGGCCCAAAGATCTGGAAAATTGCCTTTATCACTACTCCCAAAGTACTTATAGCCGACAACAATACCGTCCGTACTGGCACTCCCTCCATTCACATTCAATCCAGGTAGACCGGAGTTGGAGGGAAATTGGGCATAGCCTAGTAAATCTCGGCTGACGAAGCCTCCGAAATTAACGGTCCAAATGTTGAAGTATCGGTCAGGTGGCCAAATGGTTTGGGGTTTGACCGAATTATCAATTGGATTGCGAAAGGGGCCCTTCGGCCATGAGTTCCTGCCACCGTCTACCCGATCTATACCCGGCTCAGCCATACGTCGCCCATCTGGGGCCTCTGTCGCCAAGAAAAACTCTATTTCTGTATCCGCTCCTTCAGGGTGATCATTGAATCCATTAGTGCCCACCTTCCTTCGGAAGTCTTCGTTGAGCACTTCGATTTGAGATTGAACCTGCGCTTGATTGATATTGGGCCCTGTTCCAACAGGTTCTCCATTGTGGATGACGTGCACCACGACAGGTATGCGTATTATGTTAGTCTCTTGGACAGGAACTCTTGGAACAGGCTCTGGCAAATCTTCTTCAACACTGTCTTCCATACAAGCAGTCATCGCAAAGAGAAAACCTACCAAAACTAGGGGTAAAAGAAGGAGTTGTTTCATTATTATTCAACTTGAAAGACCTTCTTTAGACCTACCCTTAGTTGAAAGGTTTAATAGATTGGAGGAAAAAGGATTCATTTACTCCCTCTACCGAGCGATGCGCATAAGCAATTATTCAAATTCTCGTTTCGTAAGGCTATCTCTTTCCGCTTGCATAGATCCCAATTGAGAACGAGTCGGGTGGTTAATCCCAGAGGTACTTTGCAATAGGTGAATTATCTGGGGTCTTTCTTGGAAAATGTATTTGTACCCATAACAAGTAGCCAAAGGCAAATTCCGATTTCTCCAATGGAATCAGGGATACCCACTATATCTGCGAAAGTCGTGCTATGATATTCTTCAAAGAATAATCCCCCTACAAATGCAGTCAGGTATCCAAAGCAACCTAACATGAGGAAAAATCCCAAAAATTTGGGGAGAAAGCCAGATTTATATACCAAGTATCCAAACGGGAACAGCCATAGGCCCCAAAATATTTGGGCGATATTGATTCCCGCATAATACTTCTCAAAATGAAACAGTACCCAAGAGGCTTTCTGAGCAAGGGAGAGATCCGCCAAGTAATTCTCTCCTCCTGCCAGGGAAAGTATAGAGAACTTTGGAGCTAGGTTGGCAAAACTTACTGGGATGCTGACCATCCCTAGGATAACCATCACAACTGCATAGGGCTTACTTACCTTGTGGAGCAATTGGTAAAGTACCAACAGAAGAAAAATAAAGGATAGTAACATGAGGGCTTCAGAGACGATTCCCCACTTAAAAAGCACCTCATTACCTTGGACCTTCTCGAGCGTGTTCATTGCACTATCCCAGTCAATAAACTTTCCTGGAATATACACAAGGGTAAAAATCCCTGTAAGGACTAACAGGAGGTACAGCAGACCGGCCAGCCTTGCAATTTTGTTTTGGGAATTCATTCTAAGTGGGATTGGGGGCTTAGGTAAATAGTTCTATGGGAGAGATCCTACAGACGAAGGTTTCTCTTTGAGCTTAAAAAAATCTTTGAAAAACGATCGATAGATATACCCCCAAGGTAGGATGAGGAGGTTCAGGCCTATTCCCGCAAGGCATATATAAAAAAATTCTGTCAGCCCTTCATCCACTAACCCCATTCTGTTTGCAGGTAGGTAAACCCCAATAATCCAAGCTCCTTTGTACAGGAACTGAAGCATCAAAATGGGAATCATCTTCAGTGGAAAACGGACGCCGATGAGGTTGAGTAGAGAAAAGCCTGCCCAGAAACTAATGGCTACGCCTGGTAAAATCTCCATTGGCTCATTTGGAAAAAAAACAGTCGACCAATTGTCAAGAGCCAGGCTAATGAAATTCAAAAAGAATAGCCCTCGCATGAAATGTTGACGCCATTTGGGAACTAGCATAGATAATTTTCCTTTGGATGTAGAAGCAATTATCCACTAGTTGGCCCAGATGTCCAATTTTAATCGGCCAATTGAAGTAAATCCTCTGCAAACTCAAAGTTTATATCCCCCATACACCCATTTCCCCACCCTCACTTACCCTTATACAAAGCCAATGCATCTCCTAAGATCAATACGATGGTATCCAGAGGTAAATCTTCTAAAGGGTTAATTCGCAAGATCTTCATTCGGGCTCGCGAACCCGTTTCCAGTTCAGGATGATTCAAGCACTGTCCCTCAACCATAAGTATATAGGGTTCATCTGTTTTTTTGTCTATCCAAAGGAAGCAAAACATCTTTTTATGGTAGCAGAAGCAGGGCATGCCCCACTTCCGCGTTTCTGTAAGTGCTTCATCCTGTTCTAGGATGATACGCCGCAGCGCCAGTAAACAGCTTCTATTGGGTTCTTCTTGGCTCAGGTAGAAGCTCTCTAGGTTCTGCACCCTATTCTTGCTCATTTTATGGCAATTAGGAAGTCTACTTCTGCATTACTCGGGTCTTGTGCTTTTTCGCCAAATACTTCAAAATCGGCTGTGTAGGCTCTATTGAGGTCCATCTCCCAAATTTTCATCCATTGATCCACGATCAAACCCTGGGCCAGGTCCCCTTTTGCAGATAGCCTGATGTAGTCCCCTCCTTCAATGGATTTGCCAATCATCCCCTCAGGAATGGCGTCTAGATGCTCAACTTTACAGCATAAAATAACCGTGTAGGGTTGCAAGTGATCGCCTTCATATTCTGTGTACATAGAATAAACCGTAAGGTCCACTTTATTGGGGATCTTTTCCTGAATGTTCTCAGATAAAAATACCTGCCACAGTTCCGCAATTTCTTTCGCAGCCTGGCCATTGGCATTTGAGGTCCGCTTTGCGATTCCGATGACATGGAAGGGTTCAATTCTTACGTTTTGCATAGGTATAAATTTTGATTTTCCCTAAAGTAAGCGCAGCTTATGTCATAGGTATGTCAGGGGTTATTATTCTTTTCCCATTTTTTGCGACAATTTTCGAAATACTGTTCGAGGGTTAGCTTATGGGGCTCGAAAGCTTCTCCTGTTTGTCTTAGCTGCTGAATCCGATCCAGCCGAAATGCACGAAAATCCTTTCTTTTGCGACAGTAGGCTAGAAGAATCCAATTACCTTGAGTGCTATATAGGGCAAAGGGTTCAATTTTCCGCTGGCTTTTCTCCTCGTTCAAAGAGAAATAGTCAATCTGTATGACTTGAAAGTTTGCTAGGGCAGATTGAATTTGAATCAGGTACTTGCTGTTCTTCTCTGCATGGGGATTATTTCGGATTTGAATCCGTTCAGAAAGTAACTCTGCCTGAGCTTTTTGACGGAATTGCAAGGTAGCCTTCATCTTGATCACTACCCGTTCGTAGTGTTCTACAAGGGATTGGTCTTTGTCCTTTCGGATTAAATGCGCGGCAGTAATCAAGGCATGGGCTTCGGCTTCTGTAAACATAACGGGAGGTAAGGAATAGCCCTCAACTAAGGAATAGCCTCTACCCTCCTCGGTGAAGATTGGGATCCCAGATTGCTCCAAGGTACGGATATCCCGATATACAGTTCGGATGCTTACCTGATGTTTATCTGCCAGTTCTCTTGCAGTTACCAGCCGCTTGGATTGCAGTTGGGTGAGTATGGCAACGAGTCGGGCCAGACGAGGCTTATGCTCTGTCATAATGTAGGATTGAATTATCCCGAGAGATCCTTGTGATCCAATTACTTCCTCTACTTTGCGGTTAACTCCATTCGGCTTAAATAACAGGGTTACTCCTGAATTAACACCCCTGGATTCAATATCCAATTGGGATCAACCGTTTTCTTTGAGGCCTTCAATATATCTCCGAATATAGGAGAATGCTGTTGGGAATAATAGGGACGATGGTCCTTACCCACTGCATGGTGGTGGGTGATGGTTCCTCCATTTTTAATAATGGCTTCAGAAACTTCCTGTTTGATTCCATCCCATTGTTCTAGTTGTTTTCCCTTTTCTCCCTTTGCAAGTATGGTAAAATACGGTGCTGGGCCATCGGGATATATATGGGTAAAGCGGCAAGTAACCAGGCCCATTCCACAGTACTGCTGGATGGCGTGCTGGGCGGCTTTTTTCACTTGCGTATAAAAATTGGGATACTGGTCCCAGGTAATGGCTGTTTCAAAGGTCTCTACGACCATTCCCAGCTTGAGTAATGCATCTCGAAGATAAGGTGCCATGAGGAAGGAATTTTTCCAAGTATCCGCTTTATTGCTGCGGCCTGATCCATCTTTCCAGCCTTTATCCCATTTCCCTCCACAGTCTCCACAAAGGGATAAGGCCTCTTCCATTAGGTAGTCCACCGATCGCTGATGGGATTCAAATCCCACAATTAGTACTGTAGAGCTTCCGTCCCCCAAGCCGTTGTTAAATGCCTCAACGGAGTCAATCAGACGTGCATTTGTAGGATTAAGTCCGGATTGCCCTAAGGCTCTTACTCCTTCTACTCCCTCTTCAAAGCTCGGAAAAGCAACTGTGACCGTCTGTTTATAGGTAGGAATATCCTGTAAGCGCATCCAGGCAGAGGAAATAATTCCAAGTATTCCTTCTGAGCCCGTAAAAAGACGTTCTTCACTAGGGCCTGCCCCTGAACCGGGCAAGCGACGGGTTTCTATTTTTCCTTGAGGAGTGATCAAGGAAATATTTTGGACGAATTCATCGATATGGGTATACAGCGTTGCATAGTGCCCTCCTGATCGTGTGGCAATCCAACCGCCAAGGGTAGAGAATTCAAAGCTTTGTGGGTAATGCCGCAGGGTCATGCCCTCCGGCTTTAAAGCAGCTTCAATTGCAGGGCCAAACATCCCCCCTTGGATATGGGCAGATCTGGAGCGCCTATCAATCTCCAGAATTTGATCAAAATATCGCATATCTACTGATATGGTACCCGCGTACATTGAACTTGCTGTGGGTTCAACTCCTCCGCACACAGAGCTTCCCCCACCGTAGGGAATAAGGGCAATCTGCATTGAAGCGGCATAAGCCATTAATTGTAGGATATCTGACTCCGATTTAGGAAAGGCTACATAATCAGGAGGATTAGGGAAAATGCCATGGAGCCCTCTCCATACATCTCGAAAGGCCTTACCATAGGAGTGACTTGCTCTGTCAAACTTTGAACTTGAACAGAATGTGTCTAAAGGAGGGGGTAGGCTAATTCGTGGAGAACGCAGGGATAGTGATTCAACCGGTTGAGGGTTAATCTCCTCAAAATCTTCCATTTGAAACACTCCTTTAATAAGGGCTTTGTATTTATCTAGGGTTTTGCTGGGAACTGCAACATGTTCATAGCCCCAGCCCCAGTAGCTTCGATTTTCTTGCATTGGTAAGTAGACCTTCTCAAACGTGAATGTCTAAATAATATACGGGTAAATTTGCTAATCCGAAAAAGCCCCTAACAAAGGCAAAAAGCACTTTTCCCTATTTGGCAAGTTCTTTTATATATTCAGGTGTAGGAGGATCTTCTTGGAAAAATTCACCCTTATACCCTCTGCTCAATGCCCATCGATCGAGCCAGGATATTCCCCAATCCCCAAATTTAGTGACCGGTTCTGCATAGGCAGGATCTTCCAAAACTTCTGTCTGGGAAACGAAGGAATAGCCACGATCCTTGTAGACGTCCACTAGCTCATCCAAATATTCTGAATTTAACAGATTGGCATGTATAAGCAGGATGTGAGCCATATTACGGTCAAATAATTTTTGGGATTGGCCTTCAAAGTAGACCAACTTCTGCTCCATGTACTGGACATAATCCCTCCCAATTTTCTCCATTAATGCTTGGTCCCCTCGCTTATAAGCTCGACTGTAAGCAAATGCAAACAGGTAATCATCATTGTCAATCGTTACGGGTGACTCCACATATCCATTTTCTTCCAGAAATACCCTGAGAGAATCTGTGTGAGACTGTCTCAATCCACTTCTCAGATAAGGGTGCCGAAAGTACGTGATCTCTTGGTCGTAGGCTTTCCCCAACTCTTTTATGATTGCTTCTCCTTTCAGAATGTCTTTGGTATATTGTTCAAAGGAGACCTTGTGGTAATTCAGGTGGGAATAGGTATGGTTCCCCAATTCTAGGCCACTCTCTAGCCAAAGTGTCAATAGCTTTACTTGGTTTGAGTCCAATATCCCCTCAGCATATAACTTACGTTCATTTACAAAGCCAATCGCAGGAATTTGATTATCTATAAAGATTTGGACAAGTGCTTGGGTAAGGTCCTGTTGAAATTCGATTCCTGGAATCCCATAAGAAACTGTAGGGAGGTCGTCCACTGTGATACAGATTTTTTTCTCCTGACTATAGGCCTGTAGTAGGAAAAGCAAGGCAATGCAACACAGGAGAAATGGTGTTAATCTTTTCATGTGCTAAGGTTTCGATTGCATAGGTAAACAGTTATATCGATAGGGTCATCGAAGTGTAGTCATAGGATTTTCCCTCAATCCGAAACTTGTCCTTCGTTGTACCCACTTCTCGGAATCCCATTTTACGATACAAGGTAAGGGCAGGAAGGTTCGATGTCAAAACTTCTAAATCCAACCAAGCAATTTCGGGATGCATTTCACAATAGGCAATTACACTTTCAAGCAATCTCTGTCCTATCCCACGTTTTCTAAATCGGCTATCCACTCCCATTCCCAGTAAGACTCTGTGCTGGGTATTAAGCATAGAGTGGGAACGTATATCAATATGGCCCGCTACCTGCCCTTCCTCATTTTTTGCTATCCATATCTTTCTCCAGCCCGGTTCTCCATAGGATTTTCCAAAGCCTGCTTTAAATTTCTCCCCTATCTCCCTGTTCAGGGAAGATTGTTGGAGAGAAAGCGGTTGAAAGAGCAGGCCATTGCTCCCATTTTCTGATAGGTGTTGGGTGAAATAGGCTAGAAATATCTCCCATTCTCCTTCTGTTAATTCTTTGATATGTATAGGTTCCATAGGTAATTTTTCCTGTTAAAATTACCTAAAAAGAGGCACAAACCTTATGGGTCTATGCCTCTTTCTATTTGGAAAAATAATTTTTTTGAATGAGGTACAAATGGACTTTACCTTTGGTTTAGAAATGCTCTTCTGCTTCTCCTGCAGCGACAATAGCCTCAGCAATAGCGTAGTCTGCTTCTATCACTGCAGCTTCGACCATTGCGATACAAGCAACGGCATATTCTTCTGCACGCTCAGCTCTTCGTAAGGCTTTTGCTGCGTTCCGCTCAGCCTTGAACTCGGCAATACTGGCTTCGACTTCAGCTTTCTTACGTTTTGCATTTTCCTGTGCTTCGGCGATAGATTCTTTTATTTGATCCACCTTTGTATTCAGTTTCGTCTTCGCCTCTTCTTGAGAAGTCTTTGCGCTTTCCTTTGCTTCCTCAAACTTAGTTTTGGCCTTTTCCAGTTGAGACTGGAATTTTTCTTTTAATTCATTCAGATTGTTTGCCATGAATCCTTAGGTTTTAGGGTTGATGATACGCTAAAGGTAATCGGGCTAACCAAAAAAAGGCTTGAACTAATTCAAGACTCCATTTTTTTCTTCATTTTACTGTACCATTCTGGCGTTACTCCAAGAAAATGGGCCATATTTTTCGAAGAAATTCTCTCTTTAATTAGGGGATAATGCGTGTCGAGGTAGGTTAAAAACTCCCTTGGAGGATTTGCCAATCGAAAAGCCCTCAATTCATTTACTGCGATAAAATCACGTACAATGTCTGAGAGATATAATCTGTTGAAAGCGGGATATTGCTGAACCCAAAGATCAACCTTAGCCTTGTGAAACTGTAGGACGATGGAATCTTCTAGGGCTTTTATCTCATACTTGGTGGGCTCTTTCAGAAAAAAGCTATCTAAGCACGTAGCCATTTCAAATAGCTCATCCAGGTGAAACCAAACGGCTCTTTTATCTCCACTTTCAGATATCATAGACGTCATGAAGCTACCCTGAGCAATAAAATATACGTGTTCATAATGGCTCCCAAAGTCTATAAGGACTTCGTTCCTGTTGATTTTTCTCTCTTTCCCATGTTGCTGTATCTCTCGCCACAAGTCTTCCGAAAAGGAATAGCCTTTCTGATCTATTTTTGCTTTCAGTTTATGAATCATTTTTGGTCAATTTTCCCTTTGTCTCTTTAAACGCCCCAATTAACCCATTCTCCAGGGCTACTACATCCGTCATGGTAACATAAAGAAAGCGAGCGACTTTTCTCATATCTTCTTCCTCACTGGAAAAGTCTTTATTGATAAGGCTAGACAAAATAATTCCCCCATACGCATTATAGTCCTTTTGGAAGGTATATAGAGAGTTTATGGCTTGAAGTTCATCCAAGGACAACTCATTGATTACACCTGTCTGAATCCCGGTCTCATACGCACTGCTTACCAATTTGCTTACCCGCGTTCCGCGGAAGAAGTTTGCTTTCTTAATAGGAAAACTGGGATCTGAGTAGATTTGGCTACTATCTCTTACCATCGTATGATAGTCAACAATTCCTTCCAAGCGCTCCTGATTTGTTTCCATTTCTGAGAGCAGGTTATTCAAAAATATTTCGAATTGGTGATTCTTTTTTCGCTTCTCTGACCAATTCGATACGAGAAACCCTAGGTATACCCCAATCATTACCGGAATAATTTGGAAAAATAGCTGACCTATTTTCTTCTTCATGCTACTGTTGAAATTCGGAAAATTTGTTCGTAAATCTGCAGATTCTAGGATAAGGATAACCCCATCTGAGAAAAAGTTGAAGGATACGCTTTTACGTACAGAATCAATCACATATTCTTCTTGTTCATACTTTCTGTATTCCAGGTTTTTAGCCGCCCTATACTCACCTCAAAGGCCTTATCTAAATCTTTGTATAATTTACCTTTTGCAGGGCTGGCCCACCATTTTAATTGAGCCCCTACACGCCAAGTTACAGAGGAATACCCCACCTCTTTTTGAATCTCAATCAACTCTACCAGAGAGTTCAATACGGGAATGTTCATCTCAATGGCCGTGAATCCCCATTTTTGCTCGGGTTCCCAAACGATGAATTCCTCAACGACTTTCATATTGTCTAAATGGACTGCTCGCTTACTGCCTACCCCGCCCTTTACTGAGTCCAGGGACTGGCAGTAAGTCATTCCTTCAAACCACTGGGTCCAGCCTTCATTGTCAATCAATATTTCCCAAAACTCTTTGGGAGAATAGGGAAGCTGGAAGGTTTTTTCCAACTTTAGGGGGGCTTGGTTGAGAAAAGAGAGGTCTCTTTTTTGGAGCTTAGCCATGCTTACAGGGTTTAGTATGGTTGAGGTAAATACCGTGATTTTCTCTAGTAGCTCTATTCATATCTGAATATCATTCAATAAGTCTGTGTCTGTCTGCGCATTTTAGGGTAATGCATTAGGGAAAAATCCATTTCCTTAATCCAAAAAGGAGCAAAAGGAGAGGTACAGCCTTTGACCATGGGATATTCCCAATTCCAATGGCTTTTTCTTGGTATTTTTTACATGAAGATAGCACTTGGCCCCAATAAGTTTATAATTCAAGGGGGAAAATCCTCTTGCCATAGGCCTCGATCATTCTGTAAGGGTATAGCTCTGGCAAGACACTTAACTCGTCCAATTCAAGAATCTCTGCGTGTGAGAGTACTAGGTCCTTTGCTCCCAAGTTGTCATTTAATTGGTCAAGGGTTCGTACCCCAATGATCACGGAGGACACCACCTCCTTAGCCAGAATCCAGGACAAAGCAATTTGTGAAGGGCTGGCCTTGTAGGCCTTTGCTAATGCTTGGACCTTTTCCATAATTCGCCAATTCTGCTCGGTATTTCTTCGCTCCCAGGATTCCTCCGTTTCCTGTGAAGTTGTCGCAATCCTCCCAGATTTCGGCCCTTCTTTTACATACTTACCCGTTAGAAATCCTCCGCCAAGCGGACCCCAAGGAAGGAGTCCAATTCCCTCAGATTCGAATAAATCAAAGAATTCATATTCCAGGTCTCTTTTGACCAGACTGTACTGGTACTGGGCTGCAATAAAGACATTTGTATTCAGTAGTTGGGTGAGTCCCTGGGCTTTCATGAGTTGCCAGGCTTTGAAATTAGAAATGCCTAGGTACCTTATCTTTCCAGACCGAATAAGATCTTCCAAGGCTTTGAGGGTCTCTTCCAGGGGAGTTATAGGGTCAAAACAATGAAGGTATAGTAGGTCAATGTAATCTGTCTGCATTCTCTTCAGACTTTCATGAACTCCTTCAATAATATGTAAGCGTGATAACCCTTTCCCATTGACGTGCCTTTGTGTGGGAAACCGAACCTTGGTTGAAATAATAACTTCCTTTCTTCGGATTTTTAACGCCTCCCCCACAATTTCCTCTGAGCGGCCTTCTGCATAGACATCCGCTGTATCGATGTGGTTTCCCCCTGCATCCAGGTAGGCGCTGATGATCCTCAATGCCTCTTCTTTGGAGGTTGAACGATCTGAGTGCTCACCAAAAATCATGGTTCCCAGCGTGAGGCTTGAGGTAATCAAGCCACTTTTTCCTATGGGTTTATACTTCATTTCAGTAGATCGTCTGCATCCGGGCAATTTTCCACTTATCTCCCTCCTTGACCATGAACCGAGTCTCTCTAATAGGCCCCTGTTCTCCTTCCTTGGCGTAAAACACAAAGGCTGTTTCTCCAAATACTTCGATGGTATATTCCTGCTCAACTTTAGGAAAGGGAATCGGATCGGGAAATTCTTGGATGTGATCAACTGTATTCTGGTTGATTTCCTTCCAACCCAGGAACTCTTTAAATGCTGTGTTACCCATGTACATTTTTGAAACAAAGGGCTTCTGAGACCACTGCTCTTGCCATTTGCTAAGGTTGCGTTCGCAGAAGTACTGCGTTTCTTTTTCCAGGGTTTCTACAATTAAGGCTTTTGCATCCATATGGGAGGTTGAGGAAGATTGACAGCTGATCCCCCACAGTACTAAACTCACTAAGCACAGGTATCTCATTTTTTTTTGAGCAAAATTAGGGGGAGGCTGAGCTATGCGATAGTAAAAAAGCGACTTTACGCATTGCGTTGTGCCATCTCGTTCCGTTCACGAAAGGAAGTTTCGGAACTCTGGCTAGGATTGACTCCCAAGTGCTTTTGGAAATCTTTGATAAAATGCATCTGATCGTAATACCCATAGGCCAGAAAGTCCTTGGGATACTTTTTCTGTAGGATACTTGCTTTGTACAATTGCTTAAAGCGAATGATACTCAGAAATTTCTTAGGCGAAACCCCAAAGAAGGTTTTAAACTTTCGTTGAAAATGGCGCACACTCAGGCAATGGTAGCAGGCGAGTTCGCTGACGCTTATTTGCCCCTTGCTACGCAAAATAACTTGCAGAAAAGAGGTAGCTGTCTGATATTCTGCGCTAATTCCTCTATTGCTTATCTGCCGCAGTAGCGTGGCTGAGAGTATATCAATTATCTTTTGCTCTTCCTCCATGCACTTCAAGCATTGGTCTAACTCGCATAACCATGTCTCATCCAATTCTTCTAGTGCCCAGTTGGTATCTGCAAGGTCTGTAAGGTATGCGCCAAAAAGCGCATAGGCTGCAGGGGGCCTTAATTTCACTCCGATCAGGTGACAGCCATTCAACCTCCTAGCCAATACAGATTGCGTTTGGACGCCAATCACACAGGAGCGATTGATAATTGTATGGGGGATATGGGAGGCTACGAAATCTTTGCGATAAGCCCCATCTTGGACAAAAATTATTTCGGGGTATCCATCTGGAATGAGTAGATCAGGCGCTGATTGTTTTTCGTAGCCCTCCATCACCCATAGGTATTTGACATATTTTTCTAGCCCATGCGTAGGGGAATATTTTTTATAGTACAATGTATCCGCATTTTGCATGGTGGTGTGCTACATTTATGGCGTAGGAGGTATATCCAACCCTTTATTTTCAACTGCGTAAGGCTGCAATTTCTTTTTTAAAAATTCGATTATCAAACCCGTTTGTTCCGAAAGCTCCGCATGATTCCCATCAATGGGAATGTGAATATACTCATGGGAAAAATTGTGTGTTTTCAATCTTTCCATCATTTGCTCTGCCATATAGGTTGACGGCCAAACTTCATCTTGCCTTGCTGAAATCATTAACAGTGGACACCCTATTTTTTCAACTTCAATTTTCCCTATTTCCTTTCCTTCATTCTCTTTTAGTAGGCTCTTCATACCTTCAAAGAAACTCGCTTTCCGTACTTTCTTAATTGAAGCATCTGAGGCAGGAATGAAATCTAGTTCCTCGCCATGGATCATCCAGGAAGAAGTGGGATTCCACCCAAAGTGGGCCGGTAAACTAACATTTGGCGCCCCCAGTACTACAATGGCCTTAAAGCCTTTATAGTGGCTCCCTAGATTTAATACTAACTCCCCCCCTCTAGACCCTCCTAACAAGGCAATTCTATTTTTATCAATCTCAACACGATCTGCCTGGCTATTTATAGTATCATATATTGCGCTGAGTGATATTCTGTCTATCGCTTTTGGGGTATTTGTCCCATTAAAATAGCCTATTGCTAGGAAGGCAAACCCTTGAGCCAGAAGGCGATTTCTAAGTTCTTGGGATTGTTCCTCTGCATATATATTTCCCCCTTCACTTCCCCCAAAACCTACCACTAAAGGTTGTTGCTTGCCTCCACTCAGAAATAATTTTGCCTCTGTTTTTCCATAATTCTTAGGCTCCAATGGGGAACAGCCAATGACTCCTAGCCCACATACAATCAGGAGACATAATTTGTAAGAGATGTACAGCATTGAAAAGTTCTAAATTTCAAATTTTACCAAAGTCCATATTCTCCTATTTTAGCTCCAACAACTCGATTCCAGTATCACTCCCAATGGCTATCCGCCTATTGGTGCGATCAATTGCAATTGGGGGGATCTTTTCGAGGTGGTGAATGATTGCTGAATTTTGGTGCCCAGAAAATATACCTTCAAATTTTTGCTTGATTTTCCCTGTATTTAACTCTATCAACTTGGGATATTCGAATAGGTCTATCACAAAGTTTTCATCGATCGGAACAATCCTACCCAAGGGATAATCTACGGTTATCTTTTTCAAAATTTTTCCTTGAGAGAGAGAATAAAGACCGATTTGGCCAGAATATAAGTTGTCAAGATTGTTCCGCTCCGCTTCATCCAAAGGATCTTCGAGAAAGGTTGCTATAACCACTACATCATCTGTCAAAAAATCTGCAGAACAGACCTCTCCATGAACCGGAAAGGTGAAAGGATTGTTATCAAAAATCGAGTTGTCCTGTATTCCCTTGGCAATGTCATATACATCCATGATGCCATAGGGATGCCAAACCCAACCTGTATTGAGCAAAAATGTCCCTGATGGGTTGCTCCGAAACCTTGCGTGGAAACAGTCACTGGGATCTCTTTTGTCGGTAGAAGTAATTTTTTTTTCCGACTCAACGGCTTCTATTTCTATCAAGTTGTATGCTGTAGGGCAATGTACCAGACTCAATTCTCCATTAGGTAATTTTAAGAAGGAAATAGGATATTCATAAACATGTGCCTGGTAAAAAGAGCGATTCAATTCCCTGAGAATTTCTCCACTTTTCAACAGGAGTGCCTTGGTTCCTAAGCGTTCATAGATCACCGCATATTTGCCATCTTCCGATTGGATAGCTGAATCAAACTTATAGGCATAGCCTATTCCTTTATGCTCAAATTCCCCATTTATATGGTAGACATTGCCCCCTGCTACCCAATCGACTAAGGTATCTCCTTGCCAACTCAAGGATACGGGAGCATTGCTACAGGTTATGCTTGTTCTTTCAATCATTCGAAGAGGTGCAACTTGAGGACTACGGAGTACCGAGAATAGTCTATTCGTAATAAATCGCTACTTCCCGCAAATTCCAATATAATATTTATCCCAAACTATTTTTGGGGTTTTTCAGTATCATTTCATCTAAATCTAATGGCACTATTTGATGTAGTGGACCATACAGTCCTGATCAGCGGCTAACGCGGGAATTTCCGTTAAGGATACCCATTTATAATGGAAGCGTAAGCCCTTATCCTCCTCTCCTTCAATAACCTCATGTATAAACTCTTCTAAGACTTCCCCTTTATACTGTACCTGGAAAAAATGTCGACGATGCATTTCCTGTCTCTGATCGTGTATAAAGGTCGCTTCTCCCAGGTAAATGACAGAACCAAATTCTGTCAAGCCTGATTCTTCCTTTATTTCTCGAAGCAGTGCCCCCTCCAGTTTTTCTCCTGCTTCGACTGTACCCCCAGGAACCTGTAAACCCGCTTCTGGATAATGCTGGTGGGAAAAGATTAGCAATTTCTGCACACTATGGACCTTTTGTACGATGTAGCCAAGCACCTTGGTCTTAATCGGGAAGTTTTCAAGAGATGGCTCCATTTCTTATGTGTAGTGATATTATGTGGCAAATCTTAAAACTAAATCTAGTCTACAAATTTCTGAAAAAACTTCTCAACACAACTAGTTGAGGCTCAATATAAGTCATCTTTTTCTTACCTATATAACCCTATGGAGCATATGCTTTAGTCTGTACAATTACATAGATGGAGATGGGATGATGGATGCCTTTGGAATGAATACAGGAGGGGCAAGTGCATTCATTATGCTAAATTCTGCAGGCCGGTATATAGCATTAGCGATAGCCTTAATTTTTGGCATTGGGGTTTTTCGAAGCTTTTTCTCCATACTTACAGCTTTACTGGCAAAACTTGGAATGGATGTGCTTGATTTGATTGTAGGACTTAAAACTGAAATCATCGCGGATTTCACAGGAGTCATTCAATCCTTCTTAATGTTTTTACTCCCTAATATTATTTCTATCTGGCTATTGATTCGTTTCAAGAATAAATCAACACCTTAACTCCTGGGTTAGCTCACCCATAAAGTTATATACTGCAAGATCCTCCATCCTTCGTCTCTTTTCTCCATAAATACTAGATTTCCTCCTGCAAGAAAGGGGCGGTGGTAAGACTCGGCAATCAATAGTGCATACTTGCGATTCTTACTTACCAGCACATCGGATAACTTAAAGATTCCCACGCAACCTTCATTTTTTTTGTAAAATTTATCCCAAGCGTATGCTTTTCTGGGAATGCGCCCATTTGTGTATTTCAAGAGGTAATTTGATTGGGAAGAGTCAACTTCTAGGAACTCATAGGGCTGTTCAAGTAAGGAGGCTAGCTCCAACATCAAATATCCAAAGGTACTATCTCGGGCCAATAAATCCCCAAAATTTCCCCAAGGTACCCCATAAAAATAGCTAATCGGATTTTGGCCAAATTTGTCTTTCCATACCTGAAACACGTCATTCTCTTCTGTATCTCCTGATAAATAGTCGCTGAGAGTTGCTAGATCTAGGTTTTTAGCCAGTGCATAGTCTTTTATGGCTGACAGCACTACTACCTGAGATTCCTTCTCGAATATTGAATCATAGCTTGGAACCGTTTGGTTGAGAAAATCTGCATAAATCTCCCCTTTAAGGGGATTCATTTGTGCAGAAATAGATATTGGATTTGATGTCCAGCCTAATAGTAATAAGTACGCAAGGATTCTCATGATAGATACTATCTCATTTGTGGCAACAACTCCATTGGCCTGAAAAAAGTTACCGTTTTTTTGAGTGCGTGGCAAAACTTCAGAAGGATGCTTAGTCTTTATACAAGCTTCCATTGAGGTACTTCAACCCTGAATCACAGGCGACGGTCACCACCGTCTTTCCTTTTCCCAATTCTTGGGCGAGCTGCAAGGCTCCGACTACATTTACTCCAGTAGAGGTACCAGCAAATATTCCTTCCTCTTTTGCCAATCGTTTTGCCATCGCACGAGCTTCCTTTTCCTCAATGGCTTTTACCCCCTTGAGTCGGTCTCTGTTTAACAGAGGGGGAACAAATCCCACTCCAATTCCTTCTACGGAGTGTGTACCCGCTATTCCTGTGGAAAGAACTGCAGAAGAGGCGGGCTCAAAAGCTACAATATCCGTATCGGTATGCTCAAAGGCATGGGCTACTCCCATAAGCATTCCTGCGGTTCCTACTGCTGCACAAAAAACATCAATCGGCTGAGACAGTTGGGTGAGCAACTCTTCCCCTATTTTTGCATATCCCAATAATTCATCTGTATTATGAAATTGATTGGTATAGTAGGTATTCTCTTGTTGGGCCAATTGATTGGCTCTTGCAATCATTTTGGGTAACAGGTCTTTTGTGATTTTTCCTCCCTCACTAGGGGTAATTTCTAGGTTCGCGCCAAATGCTCTCATAGTATTTAGTTTCTCTTGAGCATAGGCATCAGAGGAGACAACTTGAAAGTCATATCCCTTGACCGCACAGATACACGCCAGGGAGGAACCTGTACTTCCTCCAGTACATTCCACCACCTTCATACCTTGTTTCAAGTCTCCTCTTTTCTCAGCTTCTTCGATCATGGCCAAGGCCATTCGGTCTTTGTAGGAGCCTGTAGGATTATAATATTCTAGTTTTATAAATACGTCTGCGCTTGTCTCGGGAACGATCTTGTGCAGTTGAACGATTGGGGTGTTACCCACGGTTTGCAATATGGACCATTTCATGTGATCTAAGTATTTAGGTAAGTAGCTAAAGGGTATACCTCCCGACTGGAGGCAATGTCACTACGTTTCAAGTGGAGTAAACGTTCTTTCGATTGTGTAAAGAATGACTTTTTCATTTTTACCCCTCAATTCTCTTTCGCCCAACTCAATGAGATCAAATGATTTTTCAAGCTCCAAGGCCTGCACAATTTGCTTGGAAAGTAGCAACTCCACTTGATAAGTATTGCATAGTCCCTGTATTCGGGCTGTGGTATTTAGGACATCCCCTGTAAAAACGATGTCCTTTTTTATAACTCCTATTTCCCCTGTCGTAACATTTCCTACATGCATACCTGCTTTAAAAGTGGGACATACCCCATACCTTGACTCGTATTTCTCTACCTGGTTGGCTAAGGATGCCTGCATGGAGAAGAAGCAATTAATGCTATTGGTTCTCCTTTTTTCGCTCAATTTCCACGTCACTACCACTTCATCCCCTACATATTGGTAAATCTCTCCACCGTAAGTGATAATAGGATCGGACAGATCGGAATAGTATTCTTTTAACAGTTTAAAATACTTGACATGTCCTAGTTTTTCAGCAATCTCTGTAGAGGATTTCATATCGAGAAACATGAAGATCCTTTCCTCTTCTACTGGATGGTGGTACTTACCTGTGAACGAATTCAGGAGTACATTCTGCCCGATATTATTGCTTACTTCTGTGTAGAACAAGCTGATTACCAATCCTAAGGTGATGTAAATCAATATCGTCCAAAAAGCAAAGCTTACCAGGAATTTATAGTTGTACTCCCATACCTCATTACTGAATGGACTGTTTCCTAGTTCATAGGCTGTTCCAATACTTGTAACAACAAGGGCAAAAATGACAGTTAAAAATAGGTATATCGTAGACTTGAAAATTAGCTTGCTTGTGAAGCTTCCTTTTTGAAACCACTTGCTCAAAAATTGTATTTCTAGAAATCCAATTAGCAGTCCAAACAAACCCGCAATGATGGAAGGAAGCAACCAATTGAAGTTATAGGGATTACCAGTAGAAGGATAGATGGGGTGACTACCTAAAATTCCCTTTTCGATGAGTGCATAAACCGTGCTGGAAATGAACGATATAACCCCAAAAGGTATCATTTGGATAATATTTCTCTTAGCTCTTGGCGATAAGGTCATCTGGATTGTGAAATTAAGCACAGCTAGCTTCAACGATTGCTTAAAAGTCCCCACTTATCTACAATTTGCTTACCCTTCACTACCAGCAGTTCACCAAATTGTAGGAAAACAAACTCACTTTGATGCGGACGTAAGAACACGAAGTCATCCACTCCCAACTTGGCAGAAGCGGGGGTGTTTACCATTGTCTGATTGGTAGAAGCGCCAAAAACCGAATTTTGTTTGGTACCCTTTGGATAATGGTAATCCGCTTTCCAATAGCCTCCATAGATGAAAAAAGACTGAGAATAGCGAGGATTCACCCGATTGAGTAGCGGCTTCATTCTCTCCAAACCAGGCAAAGTCGTTCCCTGGAACTTTTTTAACACAGGCGTTGCGATAAAACAGGCAGGCTTAAATTTATTCAAAGAAGGTATATCAAATGTGGTGGGTTTCACCAGACAAGAACCCGCAGAAATATCATTCAGCGGGGATGCCTCTGTTTGATGTAAATTGAGTGTTGGACTACCTGCCCCATTAAAGGTCAGTGTATTACTCCACAATTCAGGGAACTCCTTTTGTACAATTTGCTGACAGCTTGCGTAAAAGCTGTTGCTCATTTTCAGGGACTTCTCATGTCGCCGGATAAATTTGGGGATTTTGACGATGTGAGGCTCATATCCCACGAACCCAGAGAACGCTACAGCTTCGATATGGGTGTGCATCAGCTTCAATCCCTTCCGCAATTCGCCTAAATTTTTAAATCCACCTCTATGAAGTCCTACGTCAAGTTCAAGGTTTAGGCGAAGCCTTTTCCCTAACTTTTGTGCTAAAGAAATGTACTGGAAAATGCGCGCTTCTGTATCAACCAGCCATTGAACTTGCCTGTAGGGATCAAAATCATTTTTCAGCTTGGGTAAGGTCTTGTAGTAATATTGCGCGGTTCTAATGGGCATGGGCTTACCTAACAGTACATCAGCCCTTTGATCTAATGTAGAGGATAAATCGCTTAGGAAGGGTTGATGGAATACCATGAGTTTATCGGTATTCATCTTTTCCCTTATGTAGTTGATCAGCGATAAGGAGGGAAGAGATTTAACTACTATCCGAAAATCTACCCCAGTTTTCAGTTCGGATGTTAAAACAGTCAAATTCTCATCTATTATGTCCAAATCAATTAATAGACATGGAATAGCTCTCTGGTAATTTTTTAGGGTAGTAGTCAGTTGCTCAAAATATGCATCACGCCTATTCTTATCCATTAGCCAAGAACTTTTGTAAGATAGGAATTCACGAATATTTCGTCGGGATCTTGCGCTTGCTGGATTTGCTTGAATTCAAAAAACTTGGGATACCTCTCTTCCACATCTTTGGAAGTAAGGGTGTTGAGCTTACCCCAATGAGGTCTCCCCCCATAGGCTTTAAAAATGGTTTCTAAGTCCTGGAAATAGGTACGATTGTCCTTCTTGTGATACACATGGCAAGCCAAGTAGGCAGAATCTCGGCCATAGGCTGGACTCATAAAAATATTATCCCCTTTCACCCAACGATTTTCAATCGGAAAATGGATCGCGTATTTGCCGGTATTAACGGTCTTGACGATCTCCTTCATTACCTCCTGATACGCGTCTGCAGGGACATTGTACTCCATTTCCGTGAACTTCACGATTCGCATGGTGGCGTATACTTTGTGGCTGTAGTTAAGCTTATTCATCGTAGGAACGCTCTGAGCAGCAATCTTGGAAACCATTTTATTTTGTGAGGGAAATACGCGGGCGAGTTCACACAGAGCTTTGAAAGAATAATTTTCCAACAGTAGTTCTGATAGATAATTCATCATATTATCCTTGTCTGGCTCCCCTTCATTGGCGATGTTGGTAGATTTGGTCCAGGCCGTACGGGTATAGGGCATCCAATAATATTCAAAGTTTCGATTTTGTGCATTGCGCTCCTCTAAGGTAGCTAGGACCTCCTCCAGGGGCTCTTTGCGGTTATGAATAAGCAGCTTATAACTAGGAACACACTGTAGGGTAACTGCAGTAATAACTCCCAAGGCCCCTAGTGAAACTTGAGCTGCCTTGAACACCTCTGTGTTTTGGGTAGGGGAGCAGCTAACTATTTCCCCTTTGCCATTGATGAATTTTAAGGCTATTACCTGTGTGCTAATCGTCCCAAAAGCCTTTCCTGTACCATGGGTTCCCGTACTTATTGTACCAGCTATGGATTGGACATCGATATCTCCCAGGTTTTCCATGGCAAGCCCTTCTTGGAACAAGAGTTCTCCCAGTTCTTTCAATTTCGTCCCTGCCTTCACAGTTGCTTGGTTTTTGTCCTTATCTATAGAAATGATGCCTTGATAATTGTCCAGACTGATCAGAATTTCTTCCGTTTTGCACAAATCTGTAAAAGAATGCCCGGACCCAATTATCCGAATCTTTTTTCTATCATTTGCCGCACGTAACACGATTTGCTGAACCTCTAATTCCGTTGTGGGATAGGCAATGGTATCGGGCCTCATACGTACATTTCCCGCCCAGTTTTGTATCAATGAATGTCCCATTTTAGGCAAATTATTATTCCTTGGGGTAAGTCTTCCGATTGGGCTGCGCTATAGGTTATAACAAAAAAAATGCACTCAAGTAGCAGAGTAAAACCGATTCGGTATGTATTCTTTAAGTCAGATGAAACCAAAGTTTCCTTGGGCTTTTTTATTTTACCACAGAGGATCAAGGAGTAATTAACAGAGAAAAAAGAGGGTATTTAACCGTTAAATTACTAAAAAGGTACATTCGATCTCTCTGCGTACCTCCCCATCCCCTTTCTAAGGGGATAACAGGGGTCTATCTCACAAAACGCTGCAGTAAAAATCAATCGATTATAAAAATCCTTTAGGGTATATATGAAGATAATGGACGCTTTCATTACCGCAATTCTTTTGCTTAGGTACTTATTGTGTGAACTGCTGTTGTTGTATGAATTCTAGCGTTCCCATTATTCATTTTCTACGTTCCTTTTTCTTTTTAAAAAAGGCTTTATCAGCAATGTAAATGGTCTTCCTTACTTCACAAAATACGTTGGACTTTTGCTTATCTGTTAAAAAAGTTGTTTTTATTATTTCTATTTCCTTCTCACTGCTCACCCTTTCTTTGATTTCCTCAATTTCTTCCAGGGTATATACAAATTCTGCATATACATTTTCCTTAGCAGGTCTTTTGAAAAAAATTTCTGCCGATTTATCCCAAACTACATAGCCATCGCCAATAATATTTATGAGCTGAACCATAGGAATGGGGTCCACGGAGGCAAAGAGACTTCCCCCAAAAATTGAATTCACATAATTCCGATTTTTGTAACTGATCGGAAGTTTTATTTTCACCTCTAGCAAATTCTCTGAAACGGCTACTACCCTTCCAGTACTTCGTCTATACATAGGGGATAGATTAAATCCGTATTTAAACAATGTGTCCTTCCCCACATACTTTGAACCGATTGCTCCAATCTTTTTGTATATAGACATTCCTGTTTCTTAATTCAATGGTCTAAATTTTTCAGTCTGTCAACTACGAAAATGCCATCTCTCGATTGAATTTTCTTCTGTATTCTAGCGGAGATAAGCCTGTGTACTTCTTAAAGGTTTTTCTAAATGCTTTTTCATCATTATACCCTACCTGATACATTACCTCATTGATCTGTAAGGCTGAAGATTCAAAGCGTTTTTTGGCCGCCTCTACCTTCACTCTTTGAATGTATTCAAAAGGAGTATTTTGGGTCGCTTTTTTAAATCTTCTGATAAAATTTCGATTACTAATAGCAAATTTTTGGGCCAATCCATCTACACTTAACTTCTTTTCATAGTTTTCTTCAATGTACAATTGAACTTCTTTAATGCCTTCGTCTGTATGATCCTTTTGCCCCTTAAATATGATAAACTGATTTTGGTCACTACGGTCAAAGTCAATTTCGGCCATCTTAGAACACCATATGGCGACTTCTCTCCCATAGTATTTCTCAATCAAATAGATGATCAGATTCAAAAAGGAATAGGCCCCACCGCTGGAATAAATACCATTGTCTTCGCTTATAATCCGCTCTGGGAGTAAGTGAACTTTCGCATACTTCCGTTCAAACTGGGAGTGTACCGCCCAGTGTGTAGCACATGATTTTTCGTTGAGTAAGCCCGTTTCGGCCAGGATAAAAGCACTTCTACATAAACTTGCTACTTCTGCCTCATTTTCAATTCTTTGTGCTTTAATCCAGTTGATTAAGGGTTCATTTTGTGAGAGTGCCTTTTCAATATTTCCTGTGATTGAGGATATGATTATCAGGTCCGTTCGCTCAATCTCATCGAGGGTTTTGGTTGGCTTTACTTCAAAAAATTTGTGGCAGATAATGGGAGCCTTTGTCAAAGCAACTAAGTCAATGGAGAAAACGTCTTCCTGTGTTTTCCCTAAACGATTCGAATAGCTGTTAGCCATCCGAAAGAGATTAAGGGTACCCACTATGGTATCCAAAATTAAATTCCCTTCAGGCACTATGATACTGACATGCTTCATGCAAGGCTTTCTCACAAAGGTACAAGAAGACTTTGGCAGAATCAACCCTTAATATAGTCGTTTTTGACACCTTTAAGATAGGGTATTACGCCATACCTTTGTGTTATATCATTCACCTTTAACCTTTAAAACAATGACAAATCAAGCAATTACAGTAGTCTACAAATGGATAGCAAAGCCTGGAAAAGCAGATGAACTCCTAGCCATTTATCAAGAAGTTGAAAAAAAAATGAAAGAAACAGAACCCGATGCACTTAAAGTAGATTGCTATTTCGATGAAAGCTCCCAGGTATTGATTGTTTATGACCTCTTCAAAGATGGAGCAGCACTAGGGCAACATTTAGGTACAACAGCTGCCGAGCATTTTCCCACCTTACTTCAAGTTGCGACTCCAGGTCCTTTCCTTTTTTGTGGAGATGTACCTGAAGAATTAAAGCAAGCGGCAAGGGGTATGGGCTTAGATGCTACGTTTGCTCCTCGCGCTTTTGGATTTGATCGCAATCTTGGATGGTGAGGAAGACTACCTGAAAGAAAAATAAAAAACAATGAGGGAAAGGATCTGCTCGCCCCCATTGTTTTTATTTTAAGTGTTCCCACTTTCAGAAAATCAAGTGGCTTTTCTCATTAAAAGCTCACGGCACTGCTCCTCGCGTCCTTTGGAGAAATAGAAATGAGTTGCGTTTAGTATAGCTTTGTGCGTAGTATGGGCTTCAATGAAAGGAAATATATCTGTCTGCATATCCATCTTCCATGCCTCTACGGACCTATTGAGTTCTTCCGCATTTTTTCCACTTATCACGGGGCATTTTGCTTGTGCCATTACAAGGTAAATGTCGTCATAGACATCCCCAATCTCTTCATCGAAGTATACGATACTCATATCATAGAATCCATAGCCAAAGGATTTATATTCAAAGAAAATAAAGACTGAAAGGCCCTCGCCTAGGGCCTTAAAAATTCGCTTAGAACTTTTCGTATGTCTTGCAAAACCATGGTTTTCAAATAAGGGGACCATTTTTTCTTTAAAGATCTTATCAAATTCTCTTTTCCTTTCTTTGGTGCTGAATTCTTGCATGACAGTATATCATCATCCTACTAGATAAAAGAATTGTTCTGAAACGATTTTGCCATTGGCTACCCGGAATATAGCTACTTCCTCATTGACGTTTCTGCCTTGGCCTTTCATGGTGATATCCATCTTCATGGTAGCAGAGAAATGATCTCCTGCGGAAATAGGACCTTCTATCTCTACGCCGTGAAATTCTTCTACCATGCTGTTCCACTGATCCCCTTTTGCTTTAATGGCTTCCATTCCTTCTACGCGCGGCGGAAATCCCTGTGCACCTTCCATTTCAATGCTGACGCAGTCAGCGTCATAGAGTTCTGAATAGGCCTTATCCCACTGACCTGTGCGGCAGTACTCCGCCCATTTGTTAGCAATTTCTTGTGTTGTCATGTCTATGTAATTTTTAAATGTGATATGATACAAAGTTACAAGCTCCTTATGACAGAATCTGTCAGGGGTCATAATTTATTTCAGGGCATGACAGAAAATATTTTCCCAGATCAAAGTTTCTATCTACAAATTTTTCTTTGTAAAATTTCCTTTGAGGCTTGTGCTATCCTATGATCCCTTCTTCTTGCAACGAATCTTCCAAAGGGGATATTGAATCGTTTCGGCCCTATCTACCCATTCCCCTACCCAATCGAAGCCTTTCTCACTTATGTTGTAGAAGGTAATTCTATAGAAACCAGGTTTCCCGGAAGGAGAAAGATTGTCTCTATAGAGGACGATGTTTCCATCCTCCTTTTTTGAACCTTCCCAACTAGGTAAGGTAGGAGGCACGCCACTTGTTGAATAGTAGTGAATATACCACTTGGCACTATCTGCATTAAACTGCCTTATGCTACCCGAGTGTTTTCCATCTGCTTTTAAGGATTCATCTTGAATGGCTTTCCCATTCATCACATATTTAAACCGCCAGACCAACGGAACAGGCTCCTCCCAGGTTTGATCTGCCCCTCGCGCTATTGATATGCAGGCACATTCCCCAATCAACGGAGCAAAGTCTTTGATCTGTTTGGGAGCGTCAGGATTGGGTAGTCCAAATGGATTTTCAACGGAAGGTTCAAAGAGGAATAGACTATCGATTTGACCATAAATTGCCGTCGTGGAACAGGCAAAAAAGCCTAATAAGAAATAAAAGTGAATCTTTTTCATGTGTGTTTCATTAGCATTTGCACCTGTTAGGCTTACATCCATTTCTTCCCTTTCATTTTTTCTACCAGGAAATTCATGTCCTGAATGGAGCCCATAGTCACCCTTGCCCAGTTGGGTTTTGATGGCCAGCCCCCTGTAAGCAAGATTCTATCTTCCCACATAAGGCTTTTGTATGCTGTAAACTTCTCTACGTTGAAATAGACAAAGTTGGCATTGCTTTCAATATAGGGGATGCCCAATTCGTCTAGTGAATGGTAGAAATCAGATTTCCTTTCCGCATTGTATGTTCGTGATTGATTTACGAAATCATCATCCTCCAGGGAAACCATAGCTGCGGCTACACTGAGCGAATTGGGCATATTTCCAGGAAATCCTAAGGTGTATTTCGATTCCAATTCTTGGATGAAGTCTGCGGGTCCTAGTAAATACCCTATGCGTAGGCCAGCCATGCCATATATCTTAGAAAAGGTCCTGGTAACCAGTATATTTCTCCCTTCCCCTATTAGCGGAGCCATCGTATGATTTTTCCAGGACTCCAGATAATGTATGTATGCTTCGTCTATTAAGACATAGGCACGATCTGAAACGGATCTACAGAATCCCCTGAGCGAATCGGAATCACAACTCGTTCCCGTAGGATTATTTGGGTTACAGATCGTGACCAGGTTGGTTTGAGGAGTAAGGGCAGCTTGCATAGCAGGTAGATTCATTTTGAAATCTTGATCAACCTCTATGGGTTTTACCTTCGCACCGATTTTCCGACCAAAATTCCCAACTACATCGAAGCTCGGGCTCGGGACAACGATTTCCCCTCCCTTACTGCTAAAATGTGTTGAAACCATTGTAAGGGGTTCAAATGAACCATGGCCAAGCAGTACGTTTTCCGGCTTAAGGCCTTCTTTATCCGCAATTAGCTCCTTCAAGGCCAAAAAATCATATCTATAGAAGGTAGCATACTTGTTGGCCCTTGCTAAAGTATCTTGTATTACCTTGCCTACTTTTTCGCTTGGGCCTATAGGATTTTCATTGAATAAGAGCCTTCTCACTGCTGGATTTGAAGCCATCGAAAACTCCTTTGCTGAAGTTTTGCCAAACACATCTATCCCATGTAGTATTCCCCAACCAGCGGTTGAGCTAAGTAAAGACTTCTTGAGCCATTCTCGTCTTTTGAAAGTTGAATTCATGATTTTTTCAGCAAGGACAAAAGATTGAGCTTGCAAATCCTATGAATTCATGAATCCTGAAATGAAATGTGAACAGATTCCTATCTTTTTTTGAATTCTGAGGGAGTCATATCCGTGAATGATTTGAAAACTTTGTTGAAGGTGCCTAGGTTATTGAAGCCTGCCTCAAGGGCAATGGAAATCATTTTCTTTGAAGCGTCCTGATCAATTAGTCTTTTTGCTTCTTCAATCCGATATCCATTGATGAATTGCGCAAAATTGCTGTCTCCATACCGGTTGATAATATAAGAAATATCTCGTTCCAGCAGGCCCATTTTCGTCGCTAACAATGACAGGGAAATATCTCCCTTTTTATAAAGCTGGTCAGAATCTAATAGGTGTTTGAGGGTATCAAAATACGCTTTACCCTGTTCTTCACTCATTCGCACATGGATATATTTAGGCTTTTTCCTATCTACAAACAGTTGATGATGGTTCAGCGCAAGGTAGAGAAGAATGAAAATAGTTATAGAAAAGCTTACCGGGCCTAAGGCATAGACCGGAATAACCTTCAGAAAGATTAAGGCATAAACTGCCCACATAAAAGCCAGGCAAGCAATGAGTGCTGCAAGCCATGTAATATCCTTACTTCTTTGTTCTTTGAGCTTTCCCGCTAAAAGGGAAGCTGATATATACACATACACAAAGGACTGAATCAAAATGAAAGCATAACTTAGCACCCATATCTGACTGTCTCCTCCATTTGGAAGGATTGGAGAAAACATGACATAAAACCCTGTAGGAATAAAATGAGCGAAATCTCTTCCCTTTACGGTTTTCTGTTGGATCAGACTTCGAACATATAGGTATAACAGCGGTCCAACCGCAAGATTAGCAGCCAAGCCTAGGTTCTTGACAATGAGAGGAAGTTCAAGGTGAATGTAAAATATGGATTTTGCAATCCTGAGAGACAAGGCGATAAGCAGCCAAGCCAATAGCCTATTCTCAAGCTTTTTATTTCTCAGCAGGAAAAAACCAAAGAATGAACTCACACCTAATCCTACGCTGCTCAGAACAGAGGTTATTAGAATTCCTTCCATCTACTAAAGATAAAAAGGATTTTTTCAATCACACGCTTCCTGAAAGAAGATCCATTTCAATTAAGTATTATAGTTGGAAATAGTTACTTTATCGCACGTACTTTTTATCTTAGGATTACCTATTCTTGGCTCCGTTATCAAACGGGGTTTTTACTTTCCAAGTGGATGAGATAACCTAGACCTATGCCTCTACTACCTAGCTCAATCAAGCGACTTCGCCTGTATTCAATCCTTCTTTGGGTTACCTGGAATCATACCTTTGCACAAAAGCCCCCAAGCCCGATGAATGCTATGGATCATGGGCCTTTTGTTTCCGCAACCATATCTACAGATCCATATACTACGCGGAGCATATTTGTCTATAAGGGTATTGCGGTAAAAGTAGGGGAAGAACGAGACGCAGTGATCGTCTTTGATACAGATCTTTTGCGTGTCGCTAGTGCGTGGACTGGAGGCTTTCTCAAATGGTATCCGGCAAGGGATGGGTTACAAGAGTTTCCGAGTCCAGATGGCTACGTCCATTTCGTCACGAGTCAGCGACCCGGTTGGTCTCTGGACGGAAATTTTGCTGACCCGAGACCTTGGCGTTATGGTCCTATTCCGCACAGCTTAGGTGAATATAAGGGACTGTATCTACACGATGACCGCGTAGTATTTTCCTATCGGATTGGAGAGAGTGAGATACTTGAGTCCCCTGGTTTTGAGCGGGTTCAAGACCAACCGATATTTACCCGAAATTTCCAACTCAACCCAACTACAGATTCACTTTCCTTGCACCTTACGGAGGCTCCTGATGGCTCAGCTACGCAGGTACAGCAAATACCCATGTCCCCATCGAAGGGATTTGTGATAATTAAGTCTGGAGATCGGGCAAGACTGGTTGGATACAAGGGCTTACCCCAAACTGCCAAGTGGCGGGTAGAACATCGACACCTCATTCTCCAACTCCCGCAGCTGGATCAATCTGTGTCCTTTGAAATTGCGATGGGGCCTGTTCTGTCTAGTGCCATGCAAGACTATATGAATACCTATCTACAATCCGGCGACTCAGTTCCTGATTTGTCCTTACTAAAAAGCCCTGCTTCAGCTCGATGGGAAGTCCTAGAGACAGAGAGTAAGCCAGGTAAAGAAACGGGGCCCTTTGTTTCAGATGAATTAACAGCACCTTTCGATAATCCCTGGAATTCCTTCCTGCGATTTTCAGCGGTAGATTTTCTTTCCGATGGCAGAGCCGTTCTTAGCTCTTTGAGTGGGGAAGTATGGATCGTGGATGGCTTAGAAGGAAATACAGGGAAACTCCAGTGGAAACGATTCGCCACAGGATTATACCAGCCACTGGGCGTCAAGGTAGTAGATGATAAGATTTATATAACTGGAAGAGATCAAATTACCCTTCTTCATGACCGTAATAATGACGGAGAAGCAGACTTCTATGAGAATTTTAATAACCAGGTAATGGCCTCTGCCAATTTTCATGCCTTTACCTTGAACTTGGATACAGACTCAAAAGGAAACTTCTATTTTGCCAAAGCCACTCCCTGGCCACCTATTTCATGGCAAGGAGGAGTTAAAGCGGAAATCACTCCACACCACGGAGTACTCTTCCGCATGCCTCCAGACGGAAGCCGCCTGGATATTATCGCATCGGGTTTACGGAATCCCAATGGACTCTCTATTGGACCCAATGATGAAATACTCTATAGCGATAATGAAGGCAACTGGGTTCCCACTAGCAAGGTACATCGCATTGAAGAAGGAGGCTTTCATGGCTTCATGCATTCGGCCCATCGGGATCCCCTTCCCACCCAATTTGTAAAACCCCTATTGTGGGTTCCCCATTTTGTAGATAACTCTACCTCCACACCCATATTTATCAATAGCTCCTCCTGGCCTTCCGAACTTCAAGGGCAGCTCCTACTTACTTCCTATGGCCGGGGTACCTTATCACTTGTACTTCATGAAGACGTAGAAGGGCAATGGCAGGGGGCTCACATGACCCTTCCCTTAGCTTTTCAGTCAGGAACCCTTCATGGGCGATTTCATCCCAATGGTCATCTGTATGTTGTAGGACTCACCAGTTGGCAATCGGTCGGACATGGAGGAGATTGGGGATCATTTCACCGAGTGAGATATACAGGTAAACCCCTACATCTTCCGGTAGCCGTACACACCCTCAAAGGAGGATTGGAGCTTCATTTCGCTGAGGCGCTAGATCCCACCGTGGCTAAAGATCCCCAAAACTATACGCTCAGACTGTGGACGTACCCTTGGACGAGTCAGTATGGTACGCGTGGGAAGATTTATTCAGCAAAGCATCCGGGAAAAACGGAGGCAGATTCTATCGGGATTCAATCCATAGAGGTATCTGAAGATCGCAAAAAAGTCCTTCTAAAAATCCCTGAACTCAGACAAGGGCTAGCCCAAAAGACCTTAGGTGTACTCCCCGGATTGCCGAACATGATCGAAACCTCTATGGGCTTAGTTTT
>JBCCTX010000031.1:0-36827 GCA_039197765.1 Bacteroidota bacterium | reverse complement strand
TTTTTTTTCGTAATTTACTCATAAGTCTTTAAGATCTATTAATGAATTAATTGACTATCAATTCATTATAGAAAAATCTCAAAGACTTTCAGCCGACTCCCGAGAGAAGAGACGGCTGTTTTTTTACCCCATTCTTCAAACAAAGAAGACTAGCGCTGTAGGCGATTTTGTTCAACATTAGTCTAACAGGAACAAAGTTCCCGATATTTCCCATATTTAAGCGTTTTTATCCGTTAGAAACGGGTAGTTTCCCAAAAATGGGACAGAGCTATACCTAACGCAAGGAAAGGGAGTCCTCCTTATGCCTTCCCAAGCCCTACCTTCTCCTCTCTTTTTATGTGTAAATAATCCCCCACTTCTACCCGGCTGGTTTCCTTTCGAAAGGCCCGGTTGGATCCAGGCCAAATGGTCGGATTCTTTCCCTGCGAGTTTTGGTACCAACTCACACAGCCACCAGATTGCCAAACCGTGGGAATAAGCCGTTCTTGGAGTTGTGTATTGTACTGAAGCTGAACTTCAGACTTCAAATCCCAATAGCCTGTATCAAGCCCTTGGATATGGTCTAAGCACTCCAAGATATAGGTGATTTGGGACTCTTCTATATGTACGACCGAATTGTGCCCTAGCCCTGTATTGGGACCCAGTAGCATAAATAAATGGGGAAAGCCTGCAACCGTTGTTCCCTTATAGGCAGCTATCCCTGCTTCATCCCATAGATCCTGAAGCTCTACTTCTTCTTTCCCAAAAATCTTTACAAATGTGAAGGTCTCTGCGACGTCGAACCCCGTTGCATAAACGACAACGTCTACTTCGTGGGAGGTTCCCGTTGCGGTATGTAGGATAGATTCCTCCATCTGGGAAACTGCTTCGGGGATCAATTCTACGTGTTCTAGTTCTAAGGTAGGATAGTAGTCATTGGAAACCAATATACGTTTGCAGCCTGGGGCATATGCAGGAGTAACCTTTTCTTGTAAAGCGGGATCGGAGATACTTTTTTGTATGTGTTTGGTCGCGACCTTGCGCGTAAAATTATTTAGGAATTTGTTCCCCAAAAATCCTCCTACCAATGCATCCAAGCGAAAAAATATCCAATTCCGATGAAGCCGTTGTAAGGCGGGAAAGGTCTTGTAAAGCATTTGTTCGAATTTGTACACTTTCCTATCAGGTTTAGGAATGACCCAAGGGGGGGTTCGTTGGAAAACGTAGACCTGCTTTGCCTCTTTGGCAATTTGGGGGACTAGTTGAATGGCACTCGCCCCAGTACCAATGACTGCGACTCGCTTTCCAGCCAATTCGACCGAGGAATCCCATTCTGAAGAGTGAAAGGCAGGCCCCTTAAAGCTATCTTTCCCTGGAATATTAGGAATATTGACGCGATTCAGCGGACCAGTAGCCAACACTACACTTTGGGCTAATACGGTTTTTCCATCCACTATCTGGATTTCCCAACCCCCTTTCTCTTTGTCAAAGCGCATTTTTTCCACCCCGGAATTGAACTGAATATGTTCGTATAAGTTGTACTTCTCGGTGCAGGATTTAAGGTAGGTAAGAATCTCAGGCTGGGGAGAAAATTGCCGCGACCAATTCGGGTTCAATTCAAAGGAAAAGGAGTACAAATGGGAGGGAATGTCGCACGCACAACCTGGATAGGTATTGTCCCGCCAGGTGCCACCCACTTCACTGGCTTTTTCTAGAATGACAAAGTCTCCTTTGCCTGCCTTCTTCAGGCGGATACCCATGGCAAGGCCGCCAAATCCTGCTCCTATGATGGCTACTTGATAGTCGAATATGTTTGTTCCCATATGCATTAATATAGAAAGAAAAGTTAGATAGTTCACGGTTAAATCGACCACAGTCTATAGCTTCACTGGATCTCTTGGGTCGTATTAATTCCCTCCCCTTCTGCGTTCTACTGCGACTCCCAATAAATGCAAAAAATATGGCTATATTCTGCCTGCAAACATCGAATCTATGAATGACTTCACCGACAAAGTGGTCGTAATCACGGGTGCTGCTTCAGGTATTGGCAAGGCACTAGCCATCGCCTTTGCCAAACAGGGTGCCCAACTTGCCTTAAATGACGTAAATGAAGAAGCCTTAGGAAACCTTTCAGCTGTACTCACTACACAAGGTGTTTCTGTTTTTTCTATGGCTTTCAGCGTTGCAGAATCCAAAGCTGTACATAAATTTTCTGCGCAGGTAATCAACCATTATGGCAAAGTCGATCTAGTCATCAACAATGCAGGTGTGGCACTGGATGCCATTTCCATAGAAGAGTTGGAGTATACCGACCTGGAGTGGATTATGGGCATCAACTTCTATGGAGTGGTGTATGGAACCCAAGCTTTTCTTCCCTACCTCAAACGTAGGGAGGAAGCTGCAATCGTCAATGTGTCCAGTGTCTATGGGATTATTGGGCCCGGCCTTCAGGCCCCCTACAGCAGTTCGAAGTTTGCCGTTCGGGGCTTTACCGAATGCCTTCGCATGGAACTCATGGTCAATGCACCCCATGTACGTGCCATTTGTGTTCATCCCGGAGGGATCAAAACGGAGATTGCCAATTCCTCTCGTATTCCTCAGAATTCTCCCATCAAGGAGGCCAAACGTACGGCCATGCGTAAGGAATTCAATGAGAAGAGCCTGGTCCTGGCTCCTGAAAAAGCGGCAGAAATTATTATCAGGGGAATTCGAAAAAAGAAACATCGCATCCTGGTGGGTAGAGATGCTCTTTTCCTAGACAGACTGGTTCGCTTTTTTCCTTCAGGCTATACCCGTAGAATCTTGAAACTAGCTAACATTGAGCAATACTGGGAGTGAAAATTTTCACCATGTTTCCTCGCGCTATTTCACCCTTCATTCAAGACATGGTCGGGAAATATCCGGTAATTACGTTGACCGGACCTAGACAGGGAGGCAAAACGACCTTACTTAAAACCCTGTTTCCGAAATTTTAACAAGCGGGTGGTTAAAACCCCTAAACTCTACTTTTACGATACAGGTCTTGCCTGTTACTTGCTAAGACTGGATTCCTCAGCTGCGCTAGCAAACTATTATCAGAAAGGGGCCTTATTTGAAAACTTGATCCTTTCAGAACTCTGTAAGTTCTACTACAACCAAGGGATAAAGCCCCCAATTTATTATTGGCGAGACCACAAAGGGCATGAAATTGATATCCTAATAGATCAAGGTACCCACCTACTACCGATTAAGCTTAAATCTTCTCGTACATTTTCGCCAGATTTTTTCAAAAACCTTAGTTGGTGGCAAAAAGTAGTAAACATCCCTATTGGTGAAAGTTTTGTGGTATATCGGGGGGATCTGGACTGGGAAATGGAAAGCTCCTTAGCTGGAGAAACTTGAATGACTTACCCTTGGGATAGGGCAAAAGATCGGGACAATACAGCAATCTTACGGATAGATTTATGTGTATGTTAATGCGTGAATCCTACAAAGCCTACTAAAATGCATATTTTTAATCTGTTCAGCATATTACTTACGCTCTATTCCCCTAAATTCTCTGCGAACCCTCAGCCTCTCATAGCCCCTTCAGGTCCCGACTCTTTGATCCAAACCTCCGAAATCCGCATAAGAGATCCTTTTATCGTAGCGGATTCTAGAAGTCAGACTTACTACATGTACGCCCAAATGCGGAACCGATTATCTGGAGAGGATGCCCCCCAAGGAGTTGAAGTGTATACAAGTACAGATTTGGAAAATTGGACGCCTCCACAACCTGTTTTAACCCTAGCAGAAGATTTTTGGGCAAGAAGAAGTGTCTGGGCACCAGAGGTCCACTTCTATAAGGGTGCATATTACCTCTTTGTTACGCTAACCTCTGAACAAAAGCTCGGTGAATCGCCCAACCCAAAGAATGGAGCAACTTTATGGAAACGGGGTACCCATATTTTTAAAGCTGAAAGTCCTTTGGGCCCATTTATAGCCTTTCAAGCGCAAGCACATACTCCTGCAAATTGGATGAGTCTGGATGGTACCTTATGGATTGAAAGTGGGAAGCCCTACATGGCATTTTGCCATGAATGGGCACAAACCTTTGATGGGACGATGGAGGTGGTAGAACTGGCAGAAGACCTGTCTAAGCCCATCGGGTCTCCGAAGTTGCTATTTAGGGCTTCAGAGGCTAAATGGGTGCGAAATATGAAGGACTTAGGGTTTGAAAATAATGGTTTGGTAACTGATGGAACCTTCTTTTACAAGAATAGAAAAGGAGAACTCATCATGATTTGGTCCAGTTTTGGGGAACAGAAATACGCGATAGGGCAAGCCATTTCCCATTCTGGATCTATCATGGGCCCTTGGGAACAACAGGAGAAGTTGTTGATTAAGGCAAATGGAGGCCATGGCATGTTGTTCCATACCTTTGACCAACAAATGGTGTTGGCCTATCACCAACCCAATATCCGAGGTCAAGAAAGACTCCACTTGGCACAAATCCGGGAAAATGACGCAGGGCTACTTGAATGTTCAGATGATTCACCCTTCCTAATAGGATCAAAGGAGCCACCGAAAGGCTTTGATCTCCTTTTCAATGGACAAAATCTGGAGGGATGGTATATGACCACGCGGGATACTTCCTACAGCGGGAAAGCAGAAGATATTTTTGCTGTTCAGGATGGCGTCATTCATGTATACCCTACTCAGGAGCACCTTTCAACACAGACCTTTGCAGGCTTAACGACAAAGGCATCCTATAGTCACTTCCATCTACACATGGAATACCGTTGGGGGGAGAAGAAATTCAAGCCCCGACACGAGTTTGTTCGTGACGCGGGCGTAATTTTTCATGTATATGGGGAAGATACGGTATGGCCTGATGGCGTAGAATGCCAAATTCAAGAGGGGGATACAGGAGACATTTGGGCAATAGGAACTCGGGTAAGTTCAAAGGTTTCTAAGGTGATCCGGAATTACGCTCCAAAGGGAGAATTGCTTACCCTAGGAAAACCTGAACAGCGATTTCATCGCTTTCATAGAGGATATTTCTGGGAGGTTCCGGGCTGGAACCAGTTGGATATCGTGGTGAGGGGAGATCACGCGCTGTTCAAAGTAAATGGAAAAGTCGTCAACGAAGCCATCGACATGCAATTTTATGATGAGGTGACCCAGACCTATAAGCCACTTACAGAAGGGAAAATTCTGATCCAAGCGGAGGGGGCTGAACTCTACTATCGGAATATTTTTATAAAAGAATTGGCGCAAGGAGAAGAATAGGGCTATTTTACCTACATGTATCAAGTGTTCCAGGCATCTCCACTTTACCAGGGAATCATTGACGCCTTCTGGACGTATTCCCACGAGGGATTGAGTCATGTCCATACCCTGCTCCCAGATGCCTGTGCTGACATCATTATCGATCTCAACGTACAACAGGGCTTCGTTTCCGGTGTCATGAGTACCTTTCAATGTAGAACCTTAGGGCCGACTGTCCATCTCATTGGCATACGTTTTCGAGCAGAGCAATTGAGCCTATTGACCCAGGCACCCTTACATCTAACCAAAGACCTGCGGATAGATATTTCAGAACTCATCCCACAATTTGGAGAAGGCATCCTCGATAAGCTGAATTCCTCCCAATCTATTTCCCAGCAATTATCCATACTTGAAACGAGCCTTGCAACCACTCTTCGAAACCTTTCCAAAGAGCCAGATCCCTTGGTGTGGCAACTTACCCGCGAGATACGTCAGGCAAATGGCCACATTAGTATCAAGCAGCTTTCACATTCAGTTGGTATGGGCCTACGGCAAGTAGAACGACGATTCAAAAAAGGGGTAGGATTAAGCCCTAAAGAATATGCCTCTGTCATCCGATTTTGCCATACAAAAGATCACATTCAACAATTTCCCCAAAAGGATCTATTAGAAATTGCCTTAGACATGGGCTTTTCTGACCATGCCCATATGACACATGAGTTTCACAGAATTGCGGGTACCAGTCCCTCTGGCTTTCGCTAACTGAGGTCGCATTTTTACAAACATCACTTTCCCAAATCACATAGATTTGAAATGTGAACCTTATTCGATTCCCTTCAATCCGTTATCTATGAAATCAGAGAAGTCTTCAGAAACACCTAGTGTACACTTTGCTTATACGATTCTCTACGTTGCAGACGTATCTAGAACGTTGAATTTTTATCAAGCAGTATTTGGGTTTGCGCAAAAGTTCCTCACCCCAGAGCAAGATTATGGAGAATTGATATCAGGGAGCACTACGCTGGCATTTGCCAATTTGGAATTGGGTAATACCAACTTTAAAGAAGGCTTCCAGGTAGGTACCTTGCGAGAAAAACCCTTCGGGATTGAGCTGGCTTTCACGACTCAGGATGTGAAGGGACTAATGGAAAAGTCCATAGCACATGGTGCCAGAGAGCTAGCAGCAGCTACCACCAAACCCTGGGGACAAGAGGTAGGCTATGTACGAGATATTAATGGGTTTATTCTTGAAATTTGTACCCCCATTGGGAATTAAAGGTACTACCCTCTATCCCATCAAACAGCTCCTCCCCTTGATTTCAGAACTTCCCTTGAGGCATTCATGCTAAAAATTGTTCTCATCATACATAAATTGGGTATTCAAGCTCTTTTTTGAAGAGTAAGGCTTATCTTAATTGTTAACCCTTTCGGCATAAAATCCAGGGTATTACAAATTCGATTTACCTATGAATACCTTTATGAGAATCCTTAGAAAGGTTTCCCCACAACTATCGCTACCTTTTCTAGTTATATTTTGCGCCCTTATTTTTACTTTCCTACCTATACGCACCTACTCCCAAGCTTCCCCTAACATTGTCTTGTTCCTTGCAGACGATATGGCTTGGTTTGACGCGGGAGCTTACGGAAGTGAGCAGGCGATAACCCCAAATATTGACAAACTCGCCTCGGAAGGGATGCGCTTCGACAACATGTTTACTTCTACGGCGATGTGTGCCCCAACCCGACAGCAGTTGTATACAGGGCTTTGGCCAGTCAGAAATGGAGCCTACCCCAACCACAGTTGGGTATATAATTCGGTAAAAAGTATTCCCCACTACTTTGGGGCGCAAGGATACCGAACGGCACTCGCGGGAAAAGATCATTTCGGCCCTCCTGAAGCCTTCCCATTCGAAAGGTTATCTACCAAGCTTTCCACAGACAGTACCTTCGAGCGTATTGAAGAATTCGTAAAAAGAGACTCTAATCAGCCTTTTTTCCTTGTCGTCACCTCTAATGAACCCCATGTTCCCTGGAACCGGGGGAATGTCGAACTATTCCCCTCAAATGAATTGACGATACCCTCCTACCTAGTAGACTGCCGAGAAACAAGGAAAGAAATGACCAAATACCTCGCGGAAATTAACGCGATGGATGAAGAATTGGGCAAATGCATGGACATTATTGGACAATCGAGCAAACTCAAGGAGAATACCCTATTTATTTTTACCAGTGAACAGGGTTCGCAATTCCCTTTTGGAAAGTGGACATGCTATGACCACGGACTTAAAACGGCCTTCATTGTTAGATGGCCCCGCAAGGTAGCTCCTGGATCTAGCAATGATGCATTAACCCAATACATTGACGTTGTCCCGACCCTACTGGAAGCTGCAGGAATAGATTGGAAAAATGTACAGACAGGTGCAGTTGACGAATATGGCAATGCAAACTTTGATGGAGAAAGTTTTATGGATGTTCTAACGGGTGTGAGTTCTACTCACCGAAAATACGTATTTGGCATACATACTACACGTGGCATACTCGATGGCAGCGAATCTTATCCCATACGATCTATTCGGTCGGATAAGTACTTATACATTCGAAATCTCAGCTTTGGCTCAGCTTTCCGCAACGTAACCCTCGTTCGAAACTCCGAAAGACTTATCGAACCTTGGAGACAAATAGGCCAAACAGATGAGCAAGTCATGGCCCGAACCACTTTTTATGAATACCGGCCTTACGAAGAGCTCTATGACGTCGTACGTGATCCAAACCACCTCCACAATTTGGCAATGGAAGAAACCTACACTCACATCAAGAAACCGTTAGGCGCTAACCTATCGGAATGGATGAAACAACAAGGAGATTGGGGGGTAGCTACGGAAATGGAGGCCAAATTTCGTCAAAAAGCCTATCTCATCCGTAATCCTAATGCAAACCACAAAGGCTACCAACCCCCAAGACCCAACAACAAAGAATAACCTACTTCTCTTTATTTGAATCTAGACAAATTCCTCCGCTTATGAACATACTTCGTTACCTAACCCTCTTTATTGGCCTGGTGTTATGTATTTCGAACAACGCGAAAGCTCAATCGGGTATCCCCCGCGAAGAGCATCCCAAGCCTCAGTTTATGCGTGAAAGGTGGGTAAATCTCAATGGAAGCTGGGATTTCGCCATTGACCATGGAAATTCTGGAGAGGAACAAGCTTGGCATACCCAGACAGAATTATTCACACAAAAGATTACCGTGCCTTTTCCCCCCGAAAGCAAACTCTCTGGGATAGAAAACAAGGAGTTTATGCCTACCGTATGGTATCACCGCAGCTTTGAAATACCTAATTCCTGGGATCAAGAAAGGGTTTTCCTGCATTTTGGCGCTGTTGACTATGACTGCCAGGTATGGGTAAATGATATACATGTGGGCAGGCACTACGGAGGTAGTGTTTCCTTTGAATTTGAAATCACAAATGCCCTCAAAAGTGGAGAAAATAAGCTGGTGGTCTTGGCCAAAGACGATATACGTTCTCGGGTGCAACCTGCCGGAAAGCAAAGTGTCACCTTTTACAATTCTGGGTGTTGTAAGTACACTCGTGTAACGGGCATTTGGCAAACGGTGTGGTTGGAGGCACGTCCTCAGAGCTTTCTCAAGCGGGCACGTATTATCCCTGATTTGGACAATAGTCAGTTTACCATTCAACCAGTAATCCAAAACGGCAATACTCAACAAACCGTGAAGGCCCTCATCTTAGATTCCTCCGGCAACACCGTTCAAAGCCTTGAAGCTCGTGCGCATAATGGCGCCATATTGGTTCTCCCTATCGAGAATCCCCAGCCTTGGAGTCCCCAAGATCCTCACCTGTACTCCATAGAATTACAATTGTTGGAAAAGGGGCAGGTTATGGACCGGGTAATGAGCTATGCGGGCTTGCGAAAGTTCCATATTGAAGGGAATAAGATTTTTCTGAATAACAAACCCATTTTCCTTCGCATGGTCCTGGATCAGGGTTTTTATCCCGACGGAATATGGACGGCTCCTAGCGATGAAGCCCTGAAAAACGATATCGAATTAGCAATGTCTGTTGGGTTTAACTCTGCTCGCTTACACGAAAAAGTATTTGAGGAGCGCTTTCACTACTGGGCGGATAAACTAGGCTATATCACCTGGGGAGAATATCCTGATTGGGGAGTGAGCCGAACCTACAAGCACCCGGAAGCCTGGCTAAATGTGCTTCGAGAGTGGCGAGAAGTCGTGATGCGCGACAGGAATCACCCGTCTATTGTGGCCTGGACGCCCATGAATGAAACCCATTCCCCCAAACAGGGGCTAGAAGCATACCGTCGCTCTGCACAGGAAATTTATGACCTTACCTTAGACCTAGACCCGACCCGACCTGTCAATACTTCATCGGGATTTCTCCACATGGTTACAGATATTTGGTCTGTTCACGATTATTCCCAGAGTGGGGAGACCCTGAAAGAAAGGTATGACAGCCTTACTGCTGAGTCGAAGGACATTTACACCTTGAGTTGGGACTGGTACAACCATGGAAAAGTGCTAGAGGGATACGACATCCCATACTTAGGGCAGCCTTTTATTATGGATGAATATGGAGGTACCTTCTGGCTTCCAGCATATGCTACGATGGAACCTAGGGGAAATGGGAGAAATGGTTGGGGCTTCGGAAAAAGTGCAACAGAGGTAGAAAATCTCATCGAGGAACTCACGCAAGCTTTGCTGGCTAATCCCCAAATTACGGGATTTACCTATACTCAACTCACTGATGTAGAACAAGAAGTGAATGGCGTTTTTACCTTTGACCGAAAGGAGAAATTCAGCACCGAGCGATTGAAACACATTTTTGGGGCACCTTCTGCCTATGAGGCCAACAATAAATGAGAAATAAGGGATATTTCTTCTGAAAAATGGTGATATTCACCGGGAACAATATTCTCTAAACATGAAATACCTAGTTTTTCTCCTTGCCATTATCTTTGTAGTCAGTTGTGGAACAGAAACCGAAGATCAGCCCCCTTCCTCTGAGGGTTCAAGTACCCCCACGCTTAAACAGGTATGGGAAACAGATACGCTATTACGAACACCTGAGTCGGTCCTATTTGATCCAGAAAGAGAGGTAATATACGTGGCAAATGTGAATATGAATCCCTGGGAAAAGGATGGAAATGGCTTCCTATCCAAGCTAGATTTAGCGGGTAATATACTTGAATTGGAATGGATAACCGGGCTCAGTGGGCCCAAGGGAATGGGTATAAGGGGAAATTCTCTTTTCGTCGCTGATATTGATGAAGTAGTAGAGGTCGACCTGGAAACTGCAACGATAGTTAATCATTATGTAGTAGCGGATACCCCCACCCTCAATGATATTTCAGTATACCAAAATGAAGTGTATGTCACAGGGTCCAACAGCAACAAATTATTCGAACTAAAAGACGGAGCGCTGTCTATCGTTTTAGAAGGAGATTTGGGGAGGCCCAATGGCGTTTTTGCAGAGGGTGATAGAATCCTAATGATAACTAGCAATAGCAGCGAGTTAAAAAGTATTGATAAGGCATCCAAGGAGCAGACTTTTTTGGTAGATAGTCTGGGACATGGGGATGGAATTGTCCCTGTAGGAAATGGGGACTACCTAGCTTCAAGCTGGCGAGGAGAAGTGTTTCATATCTCTTCTGATTGGAAACGTACTCAACTTTTGGACACACAGGAGGCCAATATAAATGCAGCAGATATCGAATATATCCAGGAGCAGAATTTGCTGTTGGTCCCCACCTTTTTTGATAACCGAGTGGTGGCTTATCGGGTAGAGAAATGACGGTTTCTATTGTAGTGACTGCTTAGCCCAAGAAAGGTATTTTCGCCCTCAATTCCTTTATAAATACCATAGTCTGACCTTATATCTGAAAACAAACAAAATTCTTAAAGAATCAACACTTATTGCATTTTGTTGAAGTTTTCTCTTTGTTTGAGTAAAATCTACCCATTTACAAACCTAGCCTACTATTTATGAAGCCCTTGTTGATCGTGTTTTCCTCTCAAACCGGACAAACCCAAAAAATCGTCAATTTCATTTCCGCCGAACTAAGCAAACGCAATATTATCTGTGATCTTTTCACAGCTCGGGACTTACCCAAAAAGATTTCTTTAAACCATTTTTCTGGCGCAATCATAGCTTCTCCTATTCGATTTGATCGCCCCGATCGCAAAGTATTAGACTTTGCCAATGCCCATGCTAAAGAGCTACGGCATGTTCCTGTAGCTATTTTCACGGTTTGTTTTTCCATTCTCAGTGAAATTAGGCAAACTGCCATATCAACAGAAACAAATCGCCTGAGTTTAGAAAAAGCCATTGGTAGAGAACCAGAGCTATCCCAATCATTTGCTGGAGCTGTAAAACAAAGTGAGTATAACTGGCTAACGCGTCAGGTTATCAAGCGCATGAAAACAAAACGCAAGTATCCTGTTGAGCTTTCAAAAAATATCGAATACACAGACTGGGAAGAGGTGAAGCGGTTTACGGATAGCTTTGCAAATATTTTAAGGAGTGGTTCATCCTCCTAATTATTTGTTTGATCACTCGGTTTTACCTCTTTCCCACTTGGCCTACTTAATATAGAAAAACCTAATCCTAAAGAAAGCCAAGATTTCCCTTGATAATTCCAAAAATCAAATTCCTGTTCTCCAGTAACAGAGCCAGGGGAATTAAGCGTTTCTCGGTTGTTATTGATCCAGTCCCATCCTGTAAATACCCCCAATTGAACCCGATCAAATTCTAAGACCATCCCTAAAGCTAAGGTAAAAGCTGCGAGATTCTGAAATCCCCCTTCACCTAGTTCTCTTTCAGAATCGGGATGAGTATTAGCCTCTGTAACCAACACAGAGGAGATGGCAATAGTTCCTCCAAAATTAAAAAAGTAGGGCTTATGTTCATGTATTCTCCACTGTCCCCCAAAAAACGCACCAAGTGAAAAGTCCTGGGAAAATTGAAAATCGTTGAAACGCAGTTTTACAGGAAGAACAATGGTTCCAGCAGTAACCTGTAAACTACCTTTTTTCCAATACTTTCTTGCTCGATCTTCCAATAAGTCATTTTCAACTAAAAAATACTTGGGTGCTTTTTCTATATACCCCTTATTTTCCTCAGATAAGGTAAAATTATAAGTGAATCTATTAGAGGACTTATAGGTTTGCATTCTAATGCTATCATTGACAGTTTTGACAATTTGTCTAGTTTTAATGGAATCTCTTTGTGCTTGATTTGAGTTCTTTAGGTTAATACTCTCATCTAAATTCATCAGGCTATTCTGAAGTTTTTCATTTTCAATATTCAACATCTCAATCGCTCGAAGACCATTTATTCTGTATGTATCTTGGAGCTCAACTATGTTAAAAGTATCTACCTTAGGAGAATTGTAGTTCCAAAACTTGATTAAAGATTTCCCATCAAGTGTCCCCAAAATAGTTATAATGGCATTTTCTTTAGCAATCACATCATACAGCTTACTGGTTTTGCGATTTCCAAGAATGTCACTTTCCAACAAGGGAGTTTCCAAGGTAAACTGTCGGTAGGGAGTTTCTTCTATCCCTGAAGAGGTACCAAAGACGGGAGCAGGAGTTGCTTCTGAGCTAGCAATTACACTTTTGGTAGTTGTACATCCTGATTGAGTATCAGTAGCTGTAAGTGTATAAGTCCCCAGATGGTTGAACTGTAAATCTTCACGAATGACAATTTCCCCAGATTTTCTGAATTCCTCCGGTCCCTCCCAAGAATAGGTATAATTGGGGTCGGAACTCCCAACTTCCAGTACTAAGTAGGAACTTACCTTATCAACTTTAGCCATTGGGTCAGAGGCCAAAGTAGGAGTAGAGGATATATCTACTGGATCTAGGCTAACATTGGGATCTTGAACCAGTTCTCCCGTGCTATCTTTCACTAATACTTGCACAGAATACTTACCTGCTAAATTAGATTTCTCTTTTACCTCCCTTCTATAGGTAGGCTCTAGGGTTGTCTCTAGAATTTCATCATCCTTTGACCACTCAAATTGCTGCCCATTAATTTCTAGATTTTCGATTTTAAGTTCCAAAACAAGGTCTACACATTTATTCGATGCAATTAATCGAGGTGTATTTTGCTTGGGATCTTCGGCTTCTGTTAAAGTAGTATTCTCTTCTATTGATACAGAGGACGTTTCCACTTCTTGTGCGCATATTTTTCCAGATAAGAAAAAAAATATCATGGCTGTAAGAAGTAATAAAAAAATATCATTGTCCAAGTTCTCCTTAGAGGCTGGGTTTAGGCGTTTGGATAAATGCATGTAACTGGAATTGGTTTTTTACAAAGAGTTGCATATTAACCAATGTAAGGATAAGAGTATATCCCCTAATTCGAGTAAAATACAATAAGAGGAAGCCAATTTATGTGGCTTCCTCTTATTTTGTAGCAAACAAGAAACTTTTAATTACATCAATTGAGGACCTCAAACACCCCAGCTACTCCCTGGCCTCCTCCTACACACGCAGTAACCATCCCATACTTTTGGCCACGGGCCTCCATCTCGTTGATTAGCTGCGTGGTGAGTTTTGCTCCAGTACAACCCAGTGGGTGTCCCAGGGCAATAGCTCCTCCATTTACATTTACAATGTCAGGATTCATGTCTAACTCGTGAATACAAGCAAGGGACTGAGAAGCGAAGGCTTCGTTAAGTTCTACTTGCTCGATATCATTTAGCTTAAGTCCTACCTGTTTGAGTACCTTAGGTACGGCTACAGTTGGACCCATTCCCATAATTCGAGGATCAATTCCTTCTGTAGCATAGCCCATCATGCGGGCACGAGGCTTAAGGCCCAGTTCCTTTACCATCTCTTCAGAACACAGCAATACAAAGGCTGCGCCATCAGAAGTTTGGGAAGAGTTCCCTGCAGTTACGGTTCCATTGTTTCGAAAAACTGGACGGAGCTTGGCAATCGCTTCAACCGTAGTTCCCCGACGAGGCCCTTCATCCACATCTACCATATAGCTTTTGGTAGCCCGCTGCCCCTCCTCGTTGATATATATCTCCTCTACAGGAACGGGGACAATTTGACTTTTAAATTTCTCCCCGTCAATTGCTGCCAAGGCTTTCATGTGTGAGTGATAGGAGAATTCGTCCATGTCCTCACGAGAAATCTTGTAATCAGCAGCTACTTCTTCCGCTGTAAGTCCCATTCCCAAGTACCAGTCAGGATGCTGCTGAGCTAAGCGATAGTTCAATGCTACCTTATGGCCCATCATAGGCAAAAGAGACATACTTTCTACTCCTCCTGCAATGATGCAATCTGCCATGCCACTTCTAATCTTCGCAACCCCCAGTGCTACGCTCTCCAAACCAGACCCACAGTAGCGATTGATGACAAAGCCCGATACATTCATAGGCAAGGACATTAAAGAGATCATTCTTCCGATCTGCATGCCTTGCTCTGCTTCGGGAACCGCACAGCCCACAATCACGTCATCCACTCGGGATGGATCTAGTTCGGGAACGGTGCTCATCATGTGTTTGATGACTTCTGCGCCCATGTCATCAGAGCGCATGTGTTTGAACCCACCTTTTCCAGACTTTCCTACGGCGGTTCTATTTGCTGTTATGATATATGCTTCTCGCATGATGTTAGTGTATTAATATTTAATTTTCTTTTGAACTGCGTTACGGAACGCCAAATTCTCCTTTATAGGGGTTCTTTTTTCCTGATAAAAAAGAACCAAAAAATCAAGCACGAATTAACCAAGGCCTTTGCGCTGCACTTCCCCCTCAACACATTCGTGCACTCCAGCGCACTACTAAAATATCCAAAGGATAATCACTTTTTCAATTCCTAAGCGGTTTTCCAGTTTTTAGCATGTGCGCGATGCGTTCCTGTGTTCTCTCGGTTCCAAGTAGACTCAGAAAGGCTTCACGCTCGATATCGAGGAGGTATTGCTCAGATACGCGGTTATCATCTCCAGAGAGATCTCCTCCACAGAGTACATAGGCGACTTTGTTTGCGATTAGTGCATCGTGTGAAGATGCGTAATGCCCATACTGCATCGCAGCTACCCCTGCCATTAGGGTACTCAACATATTTCTACCCAATACGCGAATATCTTTGCGCATGCCAGGTGCTGTATAGCCTTCTTCAGCCATGGCTAATACGGCTTCTTTAGCCTCCTTTATTCTGCGACTGGTATTGACGACTACCTTATCAGATTCTCGAAGAATACCCATTCCACGGGCTTCTTCAGCAGAAGTGGCTACCTTCGCGGTTGCTATACTCATCAGGTAATCTTGCAAGACCAAGTTGCCAGGGATGTTGTCTTTGTCATATTTATCTGCGGCACGAAGGGCAAACTCTTTGGTTCCTCCTCCGCCTGGTATGAGGCCTACGCCAACTTCTACTAGTCCAATGTAGGTCTCTGCATCTGCTACAATTTGGTCGGAATGCATAGAGAATTCACACCCCCCTCCAAGTGCCATGGCATGTGGTGCAACTACAACGGGAAAAGGAGACAGACGAAACCTCATAGAGGTATCCTGAAAGGTCTTCACTGCTAGATCTAGTTCGTCCCACTCTTCTTCCATGGCCAACATAGACATCAAGGCTAAGTTTGCTCCTACAGAGAAGTTCTTTCCCTCATTCGCGATAACCATCCCCACATAGTTGTGCTTCTCTGCATAGTCCAAGCATTCATTAATTCCTCTTACCACGGATTCACCCAAGGTATTCATCTTGGAATGGAATTCAATGTTCAGCACGCCATCTCCTAGGTCTATCAAAGAAACTCCGTCATTGGACCATAGCGTTTTATTTTCTCTCAGGTTATCCAGGATAATAAGAGATTCTGTTCCGGGTATCGCCTGGTAAGACTTGCTGCTGATATTGTAGTATTTCCTGACGCCATTCTCCACTTTATAGAAAGTCTCATTTCCTCCAGCTAACATCTCGTGTACCCAGCTGGCTACGGTTAATCCTTCCTGTTCAAACATGGGTAAGGATGCTCTAACTCCTACCATGTCCCACAATTCGAAGGAACCTTTGTCCCAGTTAAAGCCCGCCTTGATGGCATCATCTATTTGGTACAGATCATCTGCAATTTCAGGAATTCGGTTTGAGACATAGGCAAAGCCCCCGAGATGTGCTCTGCGCACAAACTCTCCCCCTTTGTCTTCTGCTTCAAAGAAGAAGTGCTTCATGCGATCAGCTAAGAAGTCCATATTTCTTACAGCCCCAAGGCTAGGAATATTGACCTTCGCTTTTTCTCTATACGCTAAAGTATTCAAGTCCAGAGAAAGGATAACTCGTTTTCCAGACTCATCTTTACTCTTTTTGTAGAAGCCTTGTCTAGTTTTATCTCCCAACCACTTTCTCTCCAACATCTGCTTCACATAATCAGGAGCCTGGAATAGGGCATTCTCTTCATCATCTGGGCAGTTATCCTTAATTCCTTTGAGTACGTGTCCTGTAGTGTCCAATCCCACTAAGTCGCTCAAGCGGAACGTACCCGTCTTAGGCTTGCCTGTGGCAGGACCCGTTAACTTGTCAACTTCCTCTATCGTAAGGCCCATTTCACCAATTAGCTGAAAAATCTTTGCCATTGAATAAATTCCCACACGATTGGCAATAAAGGCAGGCGTATCTTTGGCCAAAACGGTTTGTTTTCCCAAAAACAAATCTCCATACCCCATCATAAAGTCCACAAGTTCTGGATCGGTATCAGGTCCTGGAATAATTTCCAATAATCTCAGGTAACGGGGAGGGTTAAAAAAGTGTGTGCCCACAAAGTTCTTGCGAAAATCCTCTGAGCGACCTTCTGAGATCATTTGGATGGGTATCCCAGAGGTGTTAGAAGAAATGATGGTCCCTGGCTTACGGAACTGTTCCACTTTTTCAAACATGGACTGCTTGATATCCAATCGCTCTACGATCGCCTCTAACACCCAGTCGCATTCGGCGATTTTATGTAAATCGTCATCAAAGTTCCCTGTAGTAATCAACTTTGCATCAGCCTTTGCATAAAGAGGGGAAGGTCTCCCCTTTATTGCCGCTTTCAAGGAACCATTCACAATCCGATTCCTCACCATAGGATGTTCTAGGGTAAGCCCTTTGGCAGATTCCTTAGCATCCAATTCTCTTGGAGCAATATCAAGTAAGAGTACCTCGACGCCGATGTTGGCAAAATGGCAAGCAATTCGAGAACCCATCACTCCCGAGCCCAGAACAGCCACTTTGTGAATGTTCCGCTGGAGTTTGCGAGTTGAAGATTCTGGTTTTTTTTCGGTTACGAGCATGAAATGTAGATTGTATATGTAATGTTCTTTTTTCCTTTTAAGATCTCTGGTGTAGTTAGCCTTAAGGCTTTATTCTCCAATCTTAAAAAAAATTTGAGAACTAAATAGTATGCATGCATACAATTTAGGAAAAAATCTTGGGATTTGGGCAAATGTTGCGGGATCCTGTCTGGGTTATGACAAATATAGAGCATTAGGGTTGAAGTTTAAAGTTTGAGGTTATAGGTTTGGTGTCTATAACAATCATAGATTTTTTAATTTTGAAAAGACACAAACACAAAAATCCTCCCTCGCATATCGTCTTTGGAGTACATCCGGTCTTGGAGGCACTCTCTGGGAGTACAGATATCGAAAAAATCCTCATCCGCAAGGAGGGTTCTCAGCATGCTCGCATGCAGGACGTACTTACCCAAGCCCGCAAGGCAGGAATACCTGTACAGCGCGTACCCGACGAAAAGATAGAGCGAGTCTGTAGAGGCAATGTTGTTCACCAAGGAATCGTAGCCTTGATATCTCCGATCACCTATGCATCCCTGGAGGATATTATTTTGAAGACACAGGAAAAGGGGGAAATTCCCTTGATCCTTCTACTAGATGGGGTAACCGATGTAGGAAATTTTGGCGCGATTGCTCGTACTGCTGAGTGTATGGGGGTACATGCAGTTGTCGTACCGACACAGGGCAGTGCGGCTATTCAAGCTGGAGCTGTAAAAGCCTCAGCAGGTGCCTTACACCATGTCCCAATTTGCAGGGTTCCCAACTTACTAGATGCATTTCTCCTACTGGAAGCCTATGAGATACAGCGTATTGGATGTACTGAGAAAGCCGAGCAAGAAATCTTTGATATAGATCTTAACCTGCCTACTTGCTTGATTATGGGGTCTGAAGACAAAGGAATCTCATCTTCGCTTCTCAAACGAGCAGATTACCTTGCCAAAATTCCTCTTCAAGGAAAAATTGATTCCTTGAATGTTTCGGTAGCAACGGGAATGGTGCTGATGGAAACCATTCGCCAGAGAAATTCAGGGATTCAACCCTAGTATTTTCCAAATTAGCCATCAACCCTCTAATTTTAGCTTCAAAAATTACATTCAATCCAGAAGGAATATGGAACAGTTGACTGTAGACTTGCACCAACAAGTAGTAGAGATTGCCGAAGAAGCCGGAAAAAAGATTCTAGAAATTTATGCAGATGAAGCTACCTTTTCTCAGGTAGATATGAAGGCAGATAATTCTCCATTAACCTTGGCCGATCAGGCTGCACACCATCACATTGCTCAAAAACTTTCTGTGTTAACGCCTCATATACCCGTTTTATCTGAGGAGGGAAAAGATATTCCCTATGAGGAACGAAAATCCTGGACACAATTCTGGTTGGTAGATCCTCTGGATGGAACCAAAGAATTTATCAAGCGAAATGGAGAGTTTACAGTTAATATTGCACTTATCGAAAATGGGGAAGCTACTTTTGGAGTAGTTCATGTTCCTGTCCAAGAGGCGAGTTTTTATGGTGGAAAGAAAATAGGAGGAGCCTTCGTTAAAAGGGGAACAAACTCTTCTGAAAGCCTTTCTGTATCTTCGTTCTCCCTTCAAGATCAGGGGTTGCGGCTGGTGGTTTCGCGTTCTCACATGAGTGCCGAAGTACAGGCGTATGTTCAGCAATTTTCCCAACCTGAACTGGTCTCTATGGGAAGTTCACTCAAGTTTATGTGTCTTGCTGAAGGTACAGCAGATGTATACCCCAGACTGGCCCCAACTATGGAATGGGATACAGGTGCGGCACAAGCGATATTGGAAGCAGCTGGAGGTAGCATCATTGATCAGGATACCCAGATGCCTATGCGTTACAATAAGGCTATTTTGCGGAATCCTCACTTTATTGCGCTTGGAGGGGTGCAGTAGTTCCTCTCTACTCTTTATATCACCCCATTCTTAAAGGTATTGAATTCATACATTCATTGAATCCAATACCTAATCATAAATTATTTTTATGTATTCGATAAAAAATATAAATTTTCATTAATACATTAAGCTTCTAATTTTGCCCCAGTTTTTCAATCACATTAAAACTCGGGACAAAACATGAATTTTTCTTTGTTGTTAGAGAATTTGACGAATCCAGCTTTATTATTCTTTTTACTTGGTTTATTAGCTGTGGCAGTGAAAAGCGATCTTGCAATTCCTCCCAATTCGTCCAAATTCATCTCCCTGTATTTACTTTTCGCTATAGGATTTAAAGGAGGGCAAGAGTTAGCCCACGAAGCCATTACGAGCCAAACGATTGCGACCATCAGCTTTGGGGTGGGTTCTGCGATCATTATCCCTATTCTTGTTTTCTTTTTGCTGAGGAAACGGGTGGGAAATTTCAACGCGTGTGCAGTAGCAGCTTCCTACGGATCCGTTAGTGCCGTTACCTTTATAACGGCGGTAAATTACCTAGAAATTAATCAGCTACCTGTAAATGGCCATATGGTCGCGGTAATGGCCCTCATGGAATCCCCCGCCATTATTATGGGATTGCTACTGCTTTCCTTTTTTTCCAAATCAGAATCGGAATCTAATACCCTTCAAACACGGGGCGTAATCGCGCACTCTTTTACCAATGGAAGTGTGTGGCTCATCTTGGGAAGCCTGCTTATAGGATTTATGGCAAATGAAAAACAAGCACAAGGCATAGAACCTTTTACCCACGACTTATTTAAGGGGTTTTTAGTCATTTTCTTGTTGGATATGGGCCTTACTTCTGGTAGAAAGATAAAGGCACTGGTTTCAAACGGGGTGATTCCCATGGCCTTTGCACTGATTGCCCCCCTAATCATTGGATGCTGTGCAGCTTGCCTAACCTGTTTTTTCACAAGCGATGTTGGGGATCGCTTTTTACTGGCCATTCTAGCAGCAAGCGCTTCTTACATAGCCGTACCCGCTGCAATGAAAATTGCTGTTCCCAAAGCCAATCCAGGATTATATCTTCCCATGGCCTTAGCCATTACATTTCCTGTCAATATTACCATTGGTATGCCATTGTATCATTCGGTAATTAATATGTTGTAGGGAGTTTGAGGGTTAATTTGGCTTTAATCGAGATCAAGGGTTATAACCACAGACTACTGACTACTTCACCACGGTCCATCCTTACCTTTGAACTACGAAAATCTTTATTTCCCCTAATTCCGTATACCCTATTTCCTTATAATCTTTCAACCACTACCCTCATGCCAACGATCCAACACCAAAGTACTGCACAGTTAGAAGGCCAACTGGAGTACATTAAAGACTCGCCCAAAAATCAAGGTATTCTTAAGCTTATTGTCTGTAGACCAGCTGATAATGAAAGAAACGTTTTATCAGAAGGACAATTAGACACCACAATAGGCTTAGTAGGAGACAACTGGTCTACGCGGGGAAGTTCACGCACACCAGATAAAAGTGCGCATCCCGAGATGCAACTTAACCTTATGAATGCCCGGACTATTGAGTGCATTGCTCAAGACAAAGAGAGGTGGCCATTAGCTGGGGACCAGCTCTACATAGACCTCGATTTGAGTGATGAAAACCTACCTCCTGGAACCCAACTCTCTATTGGGGATGCGATCATTGAAGTCACAGCCATTCCCCACAATGGATGTAAAAAGTTTACCGAGCGATTCGGAATTGACGCTGTTAAGTTTGTGAATTCCCCAATCGGGAAACAGTTACACCTGAGGGGGATCAATGCAAAAGTCGTTAAAGCAGGGACCATCCGCCCAGGAGATTCGGTGGAGAAGATTTTATAGTCGGTGGTCGGTGGTCGGTGGTCGGTGGTCGGTGGTCAAAGTCTACTTTGATTTCTTATCAAAAGTTACAACCACGGACTACCGACTCCCTAACCACACACTACCTTTAGTTCACCTCTTTCAGCATCTTCCGCAATTCCTTCTTAAGGATTTTTCCGGTAGCGGACATAGGCAGGCTGTCTACAAAATCTACCATCCGGGGATATTTGTAGGCAGCAATGCGGTCTTTTGTAAAAGCGATGAGTTCTTCTGAAGAAACAGACTTACCTTCTTTCAATACGACATAGGCCTTGATTTCTTCGCCCATTTGGTCATGTGGGACTCCGATAACTGCAACTAATGAAACTCCCTCGTGCTGCATGATTACTTCCTCTACTTCCCTTGGATATACATTTAATCCCCCTCGAATAATCATGTCTTTCGTGCGGTCTACGATGTAGTAATACCCATCTTCATCTTTTATTGCGACATCGCCTGAATGTAGCCATCCCCCCTTGAGGGTTTTAGCATTCGCCTCAGGTTTGTTGTAGTAGCCTTTCATTACATTGTGGCCGCGGTATAATAATTCTCCCTTTTCTCCTGTGGGAACCTCTTGGTCATTTTCATCTACAATTTTCACCTCAACACCCCAAACGGGTGTACCAATACTGCCTGCCTTTCTCTCTTGACCGAGGTGATTGAAAGTAACAACAGGGGAACCTTCTGACATTCCGTATCCCTCCAAAATGGGCACATTGTACTTTTTCTCAAAGTCATGCAGCACCTGAACAGGAAGAGAAGCTCCCCCTGAAAAGCAAAGTCTTAGCTTGGCTGCAACCTGTTCCGGCGTAATGTTGGGATCTTCAAAATTGAGGAGGCCCCAATACATAGTAGGTACCCCAGCAAATACGGTCACCTGATGCTTGACCATAAGTCCATTGACTGCTGCTGGGTCAAATCTGGGCAGCAATACATTGGTGGTTCCTCGATATAATCCTGCATTCATAAGCACCGTCATCGCAAAAATGTGGAATAGGGGAAGTACAATGAGTAGGGAATCCTCATCGGAAAGTGCGCCCAAGTCTGCAGATAGCACGGCATTGAGCATAAGGTTGGAGTGGCTCAATTCTGCCCCTTTTGGCCTACCTGTGGTACCAGAAGTGTAAATAATTAGGGCTGTATCGTTAGGATTGGTATGAACAGTCTCTGTTACTGGAGGCTGGTTAGCCATCAGTTGGCCCAACGTGGGAATTCCCTCAAAAGGCGAGGCATCCGTAGGCTTAGCAGCTATTACGTGAAAGTGCTTACAGGAGTCTGTTGCCTGAAAGCCTGCCAGACCTTCCTGCGCCATCGGCAGTTCTGGGGTTCCTGTAAAACAAAAGTAGGCTTTAGCTTCGCTATCTTTCAAGTGGTAGGCGATCTCATCTCGCTTAAGCAGTACACTTAGGGGAACCACGGCCGCTCCCGCCTTGAGAATTCCAAAGTATACTATTGGGAAATAGGGAAGATTTAGGCAGCTTAACGCAACCTTATCTCCTGGTTGAATTCCCATATTTTTCAATCCGTTTGCAACTTGGTTAGCAGCCCCATTTATTTGGGCATACGTTAGATGGGTATCCATAAAGATGAAGGCATCTTTCTTAGGATACCTGCGAGCACTGTCCTCTAAAATCACAGATAGGTTAAGCATAGCGAGTAGAATAGATTTAGTGTAATGGGTATTATGTTCCAATAATCCTTCATCTGTAAGATGTGCATCCCAAACCTGAAAACTCGTTCCCATATTTGGATACAAAAGGACCCGTTGTAACTTCTATTGTTTAACCCGAAAGTCTAAAGATATTGTTTCTAATATAACAAGAAATGTTAAAAAAAATGTGGGGAGTTAAAGGGAAAACCCCAGTAAAACACCTTGCGTCTCAGATTTTTTGCGCAAAGACAAGGCTGAGTCCCGCAACTCCTCCATCATGAAACCTCCAATTCCTTCTAAAGCGTCCCATGTGTACTTTCAGGACCATATGGGATAAATAGGTCTGAGCGGCGCAGTTCTGCTTCTGAATTTGTAACTCGAATCTTTATAGTATTCGTGCCGTCCCATAACCCATCTTTTGGAACAGAGTAGTAAAATAGGCCCTTGATGATAAATCGTCGTGGATGCCTTTTGCCTTATCCGCTCTACCCTTGCCGCTAATTCGTGCAATAGGTACGGCAGCCGTTATCGAGTAAATGAGATTCAGGGCTATTCCATTCCTAGTCCCATCAGCTTCAGTTTCTTCGCGAAACTGTAGGACAAGTACACGTCTAGTAGGGGTATTATGGATGAAATCTTCGTAAATCGTGGATATTGACTTTATCAAAAATACCTTCGTCATACTAGATAATTCGTTCGGGCTTTGAGCCAATGGATTGAATACGAGGATGAAGCTGTGCATATCCGAGCGAGCAGATGAGACAACGTGGTAAAATCAACGTACGAACTACCATAAATATGAAGGGATTAAAAAGGAAGAATAAGTTATCTAGCTGCTGCTCTTTGCAAGCGATCATTAATGGCCCGCCCTAAACCGAGCTCAGGGAATTTTTCTGTGAGAATTAGTTCTTGGTCGAGCTCATCTAACTCTCTCATCGCTGCGAATAGGTTTTGAGCCGCTTCTGCTAAGCTTCCTTGGGGAGAAAGTACTCTTTGATACTCGGAAGGGATCCGTGGATAGAATTCCTGAAAGCTAAGGATACCAACTTTTTTGCTCTCATTTTCACCCAACAGTTCAGCTATATTTCCGATTACTACAGGAGTCTGCGTGGCATAATGACTCTTTAACGTGCCGGAAGTCCGTATCGAGGTATCAGGCTTTGCAAGGGACACAGGCCCTACCAAAGTTTGTATCAATTCTATACTTACTCCTCCCGGGCGTAGGACCCTACAGGTATCTTCCTCATCTACTTGTACGATTGTAGATTCTACGCCTATCAAGGAGGGCCCTCCATCTAATATATAGGCAACTTCCTCTTCCAATTGGTCTGCAACGTGCTGAGGGGTTGTAGGACTTACATACCCAAAACGGTTCGCGCTCGGTGCCGCAAGTGGAAAAGGCAGTCGGTTCAATAATTCCAACGTAACAGGATGTTGAGGTACGCGAAGTCCAACCCAGGGACTCCCCCCGGTAACAATATCCGGGATTCCCCCTGCTTTCCTTTTTAACAAAATAGTGAGAGGTCCCGGCCACAAGGTATCTGTAAGTTTGAGAATCTTTGGGGGAATAGCCTCCACCCAATTTTGGGCTTGTGCTAGGCTATGGATATGCACAATCAGTGGATGAAAGGTAGGCCGGTCTTTGGCAGTAAAAATTCTGGTAACCGCGTTGGGGTTCATTGCATTGGCGGCTAAGCCATAGACTGTTTCTGTAGGTATACCCACAAGCTCGCTAGTTGTCAATGCTTCAATAGCTTTTTCCAGATCTTTACCTATTACACCCATTTATGCAATTTTCATCTCCTAGAATCTACTCTTCTACCTTAGCCAATTACGCGAAGAGGCTCGGGGGAAAAGCACAAAATAAATATTAAAATCGCAAACCAACCCAGTATTTTCCGAGGTAAATTGACGGGTTTCTCAATTAGCGCAGGCGGGTGATCCACCCCTATGAAGCGAACCACTAAAAAGGCATAGAAGAGCCAAATTAGGTTCATATGTAAGGAAGGGAAAATCCATTTCAGGAGAATCTGAAGAGATATCAATGCCAAGGTAAATAAATACAATTCCCAAGAACTCCTTATAGGAAGAACCCGTTTGAGGATGAAAGCTATAAATAGAAAATACAAACTAACTCGAAAAATGGTGAGTGCCAACCCCATCACGTTGAAGGGGCCAGGGGCACCATGAAGGTCTATAGCCCCAGTTCCTCCCAAGAAAAGCAATACGATAACGGCTAACCGGGATATCAGTCCGCTTATTTTGGGTCCAAACATTCCGTATATAACATGCCCTCCGTCTAACTGCCCTATGGGTAATAGGTTAAGCGCAGTAAAGAATAAGGTGAGATACCCCACAAATAAGTAGGGATAATGCATCAATTCGAAATGAGGGGGTATCTGGGTGGGATCTATGGGCAGAATATTTTTCAATAATTCAAATAGGAGGCTTGTTCCTATTGCATAACTGACATTTCCCTCCGCCATCAAAGAAGCTTCCATAGTAGCAGAAGAAGGAACACCTCCGAAGTCCTTCATATACTCTGGATGTATCTGCAGGATATAGGACTCAAGAGGAGGCAAATTGAGAAAACCGTAGATTAATAGGCCTAAAGAAATCACGAATCCTGCCAAAGGGCCTGCTATACCAATATCAAAATACTTCTTTGTAGATGTTGGCCTCTCTTTCAGACGGATTACTGCACCGAACGAACCTATATTAATAGCTCCAGGGATGGGGATATATATGGGAATATAAAAGGGGAGGGTACATTTAACCTTATGATATACAGAGGTAAAATAATGCCCAAACTCATGAAAACTCAGAAAAGCCAAAAAAGAAAGTGCATAAGGAAGTCCTCGAATCCAGTCCTCCCACTGGAGCAATCCAGCAGGACTTATCATCCCCCAACCTGCAAAGAATTTCCCCGTTATATGCTCTGCACCCGCAATGGTCGTGGTAACAAGTGTCAGTAAAAAAAGTACTACGTGAATTGTGTACCTTCTAAATGTCTTCTCGCGCATAATCAAATCCTACAAGTGTGAGGAATGCAAAGGATCCGTAAATATATAGGTAAAAACTACATTCTCAAATACCTGCTTTTAAGCGGATCAGTAATTTTTTTTCAATGATTATTTCGTATTTTCGAATTTATTATACTATATTAGCAAAAATTCCATATAATGTTAAATAGTAGGATAGATAATATTTCTATACAAAAATTTAACTTTGCCAAGTACCTGTTTTGAGATTTTTCTCAGTCCTTGTACAAGTAGAATACCAAAAGAAAATTTACGTTATCGGTACTTGGCAATCTTCCCTGGTATTTTTTCTAAGAGATTCTGCTACTCCAAGCCCGATGAGTTGTATTCAAATTCATCGGGCTTTTATTTTTTCAGGGAATGTTCCCTAAAGACTGGGCTAAGCTGAATTTCTTCTGGGGACTTCAACCCAGCTTCCTCCAAATTTTCCCAATAAAGATTGGCGTAACTTCCACCTTCGTCTACTTCTATGAGGAGTATTCCTACCGGAGCGTGCCGAGGCTGAATAATTATTTCTGTTCTCCCTCTTATATTATTCAATCTCCACGACGTAAGAGGATCAGAAAGTCTCAAGGAGTAAAGTAGTGATTCTGCCACCTGTACGCATCCTTTTATGGATTGAGACCCTCCTCCTATATACAACTTTACGTCTTCTTTTAGGATTTCAATGAGCTGATGTAAGTCTCTCCCTTTACAGACCTCTACAAAGGACTCATATAGCTTATTGTGTTGATCCGTATTCACCTCAAATCGTGCCTTCTGTACTTGAATGTGCCTTTTGGCCCGAGCGAGAATCTGACGTGCATAGGCCTCAGATATACCCAATATCTCAGCAATCTCCTTATGTGAATATCCAAATACTTCTTTGAGTAGGAATACAGCACGTTCCATTGGGGTAAGCCGCTCCATCATAAGGAGTAGGGTATAAGAAATTTGGTCCTTATCTTCTACCAATGAGGGCAGGAAATCTACCAGTAATTCCGGCGCAATCTCTACATTTGCAGTGCGTTTTTGGCTCCTTAGTCTATTTAGACACCGATTGATTAGGGTGCGGACCAGATAGCCTTTAGGATTATCAATGTGGCTGTAATCTCTACTTAGCCAGGCCAGTAAGGTATCCTGGACCATATCTTCAGATTCATGTGTATCTTTCAAGAGGTTTCGTGCAATGGGCATGAGCAACTCTTGGTATTCTAAAAACAATTGTTTTTGCATATTGAGTGTATTAATCTATTTGGAGGAATCCGAATACTCTTTCATTAGGGAAACTATACGGAAGCGAAATTTTCTGGTTGGATAGACGTATGCTTTTCGCTAATTTCGTCTCCGGTCTCTTGCGATTCCAGTAGCTCATTCAGTATGGATACAATCTTCGCAGCGCATATATTATCCCACTTTTACCAAAGACGCAAAGGCTTTGCCATACTCATAGACCCTGACAAGGTGTCTGAAGCTGACCTAATGAGACTGACAGAATTGGGACATCAATACCAGGCAAGTTTCTTTTTAGTGGGAGGAAGCCTGATTGGAGACTTGGGCATCCATTCCATTGTACAGCGGCTTAAAACACTTACCAAGCTACCTGTCATCTTATTCCCTGGAAGTACTCACCAACTGGTAGAGAGTGCAGATGCCCTACTTTTCCTCTCATTGCTAAGTGGAAGGAATCCAGATTACCTCATAGGTAAGCATGTAGAAATTGCTCCAATTCTTCACCAAATGGAGTTAGAAGTCATTTCAACAGGCTATTTACTAATAGATACAGGTAAACTTACCACAGCTCACTACATGAGCAATACGCTCCCTATCCCATATGATAAGCCAGAAATTGCAGCATACACTGCACTTGCAGGTAAATACTTGGGGATGCAAATGATTTATCTAGATGGAGGAAGTGGCGCAAAAAATTCCATCTCGCCAGAAATGGTAAATTCCGTATATTCGATCTGTGGCTTGCCCTTAATCGTAGGAGGAGGAATTCGATCTGCACGAGAAGCAATCGATATTTGGGAATCTGGTGCTGACTTTGTGGTACTCGGAAGTTCCCTCGAAGAAAGCCCTGATGCATCTTTCCTCCCTGAATTAGCCGCATATTGCGAAAAACCTTCTATACCCTTGAGATGAAAATTTTTCCAAGCTATATCTACTTTTCTACGCTTTCTATACTTTGTATGCTTTTTTCCTGTTCTCCCCCTCCTCCCGAAGCAGCATTCATTATTGAGAAATTAAAAGGGTCCTACTGCGCCAATGGCGAAACCGAATACCGATTAATCCTCAAAGACAGTACGTACTATAGCATTCGTCGTAGCCCCGGCATTCTTCAGACCCAAACCAAAGTACGGGAATCTTGTAAAGGGGTTTATCGCCTAATATTTGAAGAAAATACCTGGATAATTCGCTTCGAATCGGATCCAAACCCACAAGCAGTTGTAGAAACCTGTGAGCAAGAATATCTTGTATGGAATGCTAAAGACGGCTTTATTATTGGGGAGGAAACCCTCACCTTACGAGAGCTTTTCGATCAGGTGCCTGTAACGCGGGCAGCCTGCGACACCTGGTAGCCTGAATAAAATTGTATGAAGATCATTGGTATTGGCAGAAACTACGTTAAGCACGCCCAAGAACTGGGCAATGCAGTTCCAGAGAGCCCCCTTATTTTTCTAAAGCCGGATACAGCGCTTTTGCGCAATAACAAAGATTTTTACTATCCTGCCTACAGCAAAGACATCCATTTTGAATGTGAGCTCGTTATCCGAATAAGTAGAGAAGGTAAGTATATCCAGGAGGAATTCGTCCCAACCTACATTGATGGAGTAGGCATAGGAATAGATTTTACGGCAAGAGATCTACAGAAAAGTGCAAAAGAAAAAGGTTGGCCTTGGGCTTTAGCAAAAGGATTCAATGATTCTGCCCCTGTCTCCATATTTCTCCCCCCGAAAGACTTCCCTGACTTACAGGACGTCCACTTTTCTTTCCAAATTAATGGAAAAACCCGTCAGAAAGGACATACAGCTAATATGATATTCAGCATCTCGTATCTGATTGCTTATGTCTCTCAATTTATTACCCTAAAGAAGGGAGATCTTATATTCACAGGTACACCTGAAGGCGTGGGTCCCGTGCATGTAGGTGATCATCTAGAAGGATTTTTGGAAGGGAATAAAATGATGGACTTTTATGTGAGATGAGGAGACCCAAAAGGGGCATTTGGAAATGGGACAATTAGGGAATAAGTTGCTTATTGCTTGCGAATGTTAGCTACCTTTATTGTAGTGCTTCTATACTTCCATAATCGTTATACCCTGAGGTAAATGGTTTTCAAAAAACTCCACTCTCGATTTTTTTCCTTAATCGCAAAAATACCTGATACTTGGCTATATCTAGTTGGGAGTTTACCCGTGCTCATTCTTCCCCTTTTATTTTGGGGGTTTGACAAAGCGCCTCAGCCCTATTCCTACCCAGTAGACGTCTTTCGAAGCCTAACGGGTACGTTTGGGGAGCCACGAAGTAACCATTTTCATTCGGGTATAGATATCCGCATCGGTGGTCGAATAGGGACCCCAATCAAAGCCTCCCGAGAAGGATATGTGTATAGAATCAATGTGAATCCCTATGGATTTGGGAAAGCCTTATACCTGCGGCATCCAGATGGTCAATATTCTGTCTATGCACACCTAGACCGATTTTCTCCCCAAATTGAACAGTTGGTAAATCGGCGTCAAGTATCTGGTAAGCAATCGGAAATACAACTATTTTTAAGACCTGAAGAAATTCCTGTAAAACGGGAAGAAGTCATTGCGTATGGGGGTAATAGTGGATCTTCTCAGGGTCCCCATCTCCATTTCGAAATCCGCGACCCTCAGGAAAGGATTATTAATCCTATGGCGTATTTCCAAGGCGAGCTCTCTGACAATATAGCACCTCTTATTCAAGAGATTATGCTCACGCCTCTCAATCCTTCGTCCCACGTAAATGCGCAATTTAGCCATTTTAGAAAGGTACCTATACGCAAAGGGAACTCCTACTATCTCCCAAGCATCATTAAGGTAAAGGGGCCTGTTGGCCTATCCTATCAGGCTATTGACTTTTTGAATGGTGCACGGTTTCGCTGCGGGATAAACTATGTCCGGCTCCTCTTAGACGGAAGGACTATCTATAGATTTACCTTGGATCGTTTTGCCTTTTCAGAAACTCGCTACCTCAATCACCACATAGACTACGCCATTTATCAGAAAATGGGCAAGCGATTTGAAAAGGCATTTATAGATAAAGGCAATCAGTTTTCCGCTTATCAGAAAACTCCAGAAAATGGCATAATCGACTTGAAAGACGAGGGAATTCACTTGCTACGCCTGGAATTGGAAGATTACCATGGAAATACCAGTACATTTGAAGCCAATATCCAACAGTATATTCCCCCAGAAATTTCCCCTGATCAGCTCACTTTTTCAGAAAAGCCGCATATCAGTAGTGAAGTCTTGAGAAATGTTCTAAAACTGACAGTGGATTGCCCGAGCAAGGAGATGTTTGAGGGGCTCACCATCACCAATATGTATGGAGCAGATATATTGCTCAAACCCAGCTACATTCAAGGGGATGCTTTACAGTATTTATATCCTTTAGACTCTCTTCTCTTTCCCAGAGCAGTTGTGGATCATACTGACAGTTTAAGAAAGAGTTTTTATTTCGAACACCTCATACTAAATGGAAAAAATACAACGTATGCAGGTGAGAAACTTCACATTCGCTTTCCAGCCCGAGCTGTCTATCAGGATACCTATCTTGAGATCAACGCCAGCCCCTCCTTGAGCCATACCCTTGGAAATGTGTATCACGTGGGTAGCCCGGAAGTTGCCCTTCATAAATACATTACCCTTTCCCTCATGCCACCAGAGGGAATTTCTACAAAAAAAGCCTTCGTTGCTTTTCGAGACGATGAAGGAGAGTGGTCTTTCCAAGGAAATCAAAAAGGAAAGACCGGAATGATTAGTGCCAGAGTACGGGAATTTGGCTCTTATGCTTTAATGCGCGATACTTTAGCCCCTCGCATAAATCCCCTGAGTTTTCGAAATAAGCAGACCCTTCCTAGCAGTCCAAAAGTGATCCATCTAAGACTAGAAGACGATCTATCCGGAATTATATCGAAATCGATCAATGCCTACTTAAATGGGGAATGGATTCCTTTCTATTACGATTACAAAAATGATTTGATCACTTATCGCCCATTGAATCCCTTAAGGTCAGGATCTTATGTACTCGAAGTATCTGCCAAAGATGAAGTAAATAATACAGTTGTTCGACAATTCGAATTCCAAATCCGCTAAACCCATGAAAAATCTTTTCATTCCTATTGTAATTGGAGTATTTTTACTATCCTGCAATGAATCAGAAAGTCTCCAAGTAGATCAAATTCGCATACAGGTTGATAGAGAATATGCTCTAGCTGGTCAGGATAGTATCTTGATAGACGCCGAAATTATTGGACCTTCCCCAGCAGAAGCAGAAAATATTACCTTGGAATATTTGGCAAATGGTGTGCCCTTGACAGGCCCATTCTTCCTTCCTCAGGAGCGTGGTAACTTTGAACTATCCGCACGGTATGAGTCTACCGAAAGCAATCGGATTACCGTTGAGGTATTTGATCTAGCAGATGACATTGAAGCCTTGAATCTCACGTATGATGGATATAGTCTGCTGACAACCCATGCTTGGTCTGTAGCAGGTACATTTACGTTAGAAGGACTCATTGGCTCAAGATCTTTCCCCATTTCATCTGACCAGAGCACCTTTTATGCCAACGGGGAGCCGCTTACATCTGCAGAGGGACTACATTTCCCAGAAGCAGGAGATTATGAAATCGTTGCAGAAGTTTCCAATATTCAGAGTAATACCATCCAGCTTAAAGTAAGACCTGAAAAAGCCTATCCGCTAAAAACCCTACCTGTAGTATTCCATGTCTACAGTGCTGACGTAAACCTGCGGGATTTAGACCGGTTAATAGACACGTTAAATAACTCCTTCAACAGGCAGGCCTATGCTACAGATCAAGTTCTGTCTGGATCGGTAAACCCCAATGCCGTTGACTTATTTCTCCGTTTTGAACGGGCCCAAACCTCTCCTGAAGGCGTGCGAACGGATGCTGCAGGTGTACAAATCATACCTGCGCCCAATGGTATCTACTCTTCTCTTACCCAAGGAAGGTTCAACAACCTCGAGGAAGAGTATGGCTGGGATCCAGATGAATACATCAATATTTGGTTAGCAGATGGCTATGAATTTAGTTTTCCCCCATTTGATGGATCGAGTGAAGGGATAGATGCAAGGGGCATTGTCTACTCCCCTATTCTCGAAAGCGGTTCACTAGAGGGGCTTCCTTCTCTTGAGTTTCCCGATCCCCGAAATCCTATCGGAGCACCAGAGGAGTTCTCCCAAGCTATTCTCCTGCGAAGGGGTTCTGTGGCCGGAGAGCACCCTGATTACATTGTAAATCGGATGGGATTTTTCCTGGGACTCTTCGATACCTTCGAATTCTCTTGTGCCAAAAAGGGAGACTATTGTGCAGATACCTTTTTCCCTGACTTCGATCAATTGACAGGATCTATTATTGACAAAGTTCCTTCTTGCGAAGGACCCGATTTTTTTCTCAATAATCACATGTCGATTAATCGAAACTATACATCCTTTACCTATGATCAGAGAGAGCGTGTGAGATTTGTACTTGAGAATGCACTTTTCCGCCCTTAGATGCCACATGTACTCCCTTCATCGGCGTAGGTACCCAATAATAATGAGGTATTGGGCCAACATGTAAGTAGCCATAACGGAATACTGGCGTAGCGGGATATCAATGGCAAAGCGATGAAGTGCAAGGATACTGTCTGAAAGGATAAAAAAGAAAGCCCCAATTACCACCCATCCAAAACTTTTACGGCTCACATTAGACTTTCTACTCAAGGCACATATTCCCATAATAGAAATGGTAGCGGCATACATGACAATAGGCAGGCGGATATTAGGCTCAAGGTGAGGCCAAAGAAAATGAATGAGCCCTACAGCATAACCCAGTAGGAAAAGTATGCCAATTTCACGAAAGACTCTCCACGATCCCTCCTGGGCAAAGACCCACGCATACATCACCTGCGCCAGCAGAAAGGCCGCTAGTCCTAATAGAAAGGCCAACTCTCCTTTAAAAAGCAAGACTACGTCTCCCAGGAAGGACGCAATTATAGCTCCCAAAAAGATTAGCCCTTTCCTATCTAGATTCGGTCCCTCTACCTTTAAAAAGAGATATCCCAAGGAAGTCATTATTAACGGCTTGAGAATCCATAAAAGTACTGGCCAGACAGGAATGGAAGGAATGTCAAAATGAGCAACCAGGACCCCAACAAAGATTATTCCGTAAAAGCGGTTGAACTTTTCCAGAATAAGATCTTTGTTAACTATTTGAGCCTCAGACATATATTTGAAGTATCCAAAAAAGGGAAAAGGAATTCATCTGGGTCAGAAAATTACAATAATTTTCATTTATCTGCTAGTAAAAGCGAGATTAGGAAAATAAATTTATTTAATCAATTATGTACCAAATGAAATTTACCTCGATTGATATTGCTCGAAGGAAATATCCCAATGTAGCTCTTACCTCTCTTTAAAAAATTTCACAGGCCATTCATTACCTTTTATAAGATAAATTAGAGATTTAGCGTAAAAAATTATGAAAGGAAAATATTAAATTTCTTACATGCTTTTGAAATAGTCCTTTGGGAAGCACGTAGGTTTCCATTCCATACATATTTATCCAGGTCCTAAAATTCATTTTTTTGTAAGGAAAGCCCCTTCAATTTTTGTATCTTTGCGCCTGAAATTTGAGAAAATTACAATTAGAAGACCCCCATGATAGAAGTTTCGAATTTATCCTTACGTTTCGGCAAACGAACACTTTTTGAAGAAGTAAACCTCAAGTTCACTCCTGGTAACTGTTATGGGATCATAGGGGCCAACGGTGCAGGTAAATCAACCTTTTTAAAAATCCTCTCTGGAGACATTGATCCAACTTCAGGTAACGTGTCCATTGGATCGGGTAAGCGTATGAGTGTGCTCAAGCAGGAACACAATGCTTATGATGCCTACCCAGTGTTAGAAACGGTCATTCGAGGAAATGAGGTGCTTTGGCAAGTTAAATCTGAGCTGGACGCTATTTATGCAAAAGAAGACTTTAGTGATGAAGATGGGATACGCGCAGGAGAACTAAGTGGTGCTTTTGAGGACATGAATGGATGGAATGCAGAAAGCGATGCAGCAGAGCTCCTCAGTAACCTAGGGATAGAAGAAGCCTTACACAACAAACCTATGTCGGAGCTCAACGGTGTCCAAAAGGTTCGAGTGCTCCTCGCTCAGGCGCTTTTTGGAAATCCCGACATTCTCTTACTCGATGAGCCTACCAACGACCTGGATATTCAAACCATTAAATGGCTTGAGGACTTTCTCGCAGATTTTAAGAATACGGTGATCGTTGTATCTCACGACAGACATTTCCTGGACGAGGTATGTACCCACATCGTAGACATTGATTTTGGGAAAATCAAGCAGTTTGTTGGAAACTATACTTTTTGGTATCACTCCAGTCAACTGGCTGCCAGGCAACGAGCTGACAAAAACAAAAAGCTGGAAGATAAGCGCAAAGAACTCCAATCCTTTATTGAGCGCTTTAGTGCGAATGCATCTAAGTCCAAACAAGCTACCAGCCGAAAGAAATTACTTCAAAAACTCACCTTGGAGGACATTCAACCCTCCACGAGACGCTATCCGGGTATTATCTTCCAACCAGAAAGAGAGGCAGGCAAGCAAGTCCTGGAAGTTAAGCAACTTGGAAGTAAGCTCGATTCAGAGTATTTGTTTTCCAATGTCTCTTTTGAAGTGAACAAAGGAGATAAAATCGCCATTCTTTCAGAGAACAGCCTGGCCATTGGACGTTTTTTTGACGTTCTCTCTGGAAAAGTAGAACCAGATGAAGGCTCTTTCAAATGGGGGGTAACCATCACCTCAGCATATCTCCCAAACGATGCATCAGAGTTCTTTCAAGACGAAATCAACCTCGTGGAATGGCTGCGCCAATATTCTACGAATAAAGATGAATCCTTTGTCCGAGGCTTTCTGGGAAAGATGCTTTTTTCTGGAGAAGAATCTTTGAAGAAATGCACAGTTCTTTCTGGGGGAGAAAAAGTCCGTTGCATGGTATCCAAGATGATGCTTGCAGCTCCTAATTTTCTCATGCTCCACGAACCTACTAACCATTTAGACTTAGAGACCATTACTGCTTTCAACAACTCCTTGATGGAATATCCAGGGATGGTCATGTTTCACTCCCATGACCATCAGTTCATGCAGACTGTTGCCAACCGCGTGATAGAAATTACGCCCAACGGGATGCTCGACAAGCTAATGACTTACGATAATTACCTGGAAGACGAAGTCATACAAGAACAACGAAAGGAGATGTATATGCAGCCGGTGTAGGAGGTTTGAGGTTTAGTTATACTTTGATCTCTGATCAAAGGTTACAGTGGACTACGGACTATTTAACTATGGACTACCGACCACCTTACCACGGACCATCTCCTCAAGTCAAAGGCTACAGCCACAGACTTTTGGCCCTCTTCTCGAAAAACTGCTTGTCGCCTGATAAGATTGGGCTTTCTTCGATGAAGGATGCCATGTGATATGGCTGCATACGCACATTCATGCGGCTCATTTCAAAATAATTTGTGTATTTTCCATTTGTCATCTTACCAGGTTATTACCTGGGCCTATTTTTTCATATTACCATTCTACCATGTCCCAAACCTACATACTCGCGCTAGACCAGGGAACGACGAGTTCCCGTGCTATTTTATTCGACCACCACGGATCTGTACATGGCGTAGCACAGAAGGAATTTACCCAGTTTTTTCCAAAGCCGGGCTGGGTTGAGCACGATGCGGAGGAGATCCTTCGCACTCAGATGGAAGTTGCTCAAAAGGTCCTCACTCAGACAGGTGTAGAACCCCATCAAGTAGCTGCGATTGGCATCACAAACCAACGCGAGACTACAGTTATTTGGGACAAGACTACGGGAAAACCCGTCCATAAAGCCATCGTATGGCAAGATCGCCGAACTGCTCCCATATGTGATGCTCTTAAAGCTGGAGGCTGGGAGTCTTACATAAGAGAAAACACAGGGTTGGTTGTAGACGCTTACTTCTCTGGGACCAAGGTGAAATGGATTCTGGACTACTTACGGGAACACAATTCTTTGGGGAATATCCAAAACTTATGCTTTGGCACGATTGACGCATGGCTCATATGGAACCTTACAGATGGGAGCGTACATGCAACAGACTATTCCAATGCCTCTAGAACTTTACTATACAATATTCACCAATTGAAATGGGATGAAAAAATTCTGGATGAACTTAATATTCCCAGCAATATCCTCCCTGAAGTACGACCGTCAAGTGGAGACTTTGGCTCTACGGCTGCCCACTGGTTTGGAGGCCATAGTATTCCTATACGTGGAGTCGCTGGAGACCAGCAAGCCGCTCTTTTCGGACAAGCTTGCTTTGATCCAGGTATGAGTAAAAATACCTATGGGACCGGTTGTTTTCTCCTCATGAACACTGGAACCAAAGGGGTTACTTCCCAAAATGGGCTTTTGACTACTCTGGCGTGGGGGATAAATGGAGAGGTCACCTATGCTTTAGAAGGATCCATCTTCATTGCAGGTGCAGCCATTCAATGGTTGCGGGATGGGCTTAATATCATCGACGAAGCCAAAGACTCAGA
>JBCCTX010000030.1:0-39729 GCA_039197765.1 Bacteroidota bacterium | reverse complement strand
TCCCTGCTGCCATCGGAAGCCAACTGGGTGTGTTAGTTTGAAACAGGGTAAAATATATTGATATTAAAATAAATAATCACTATTTTTAGGCCATAAAATCTCACTAAACTCAGAGATTATTTATGGTAGATTTCATGATCCTCGGGGCCCAGAAAGCGGGAACCACCACCTTGTTTCAAATTCTCGATTCTCATCCTCATATATCGGGTTGTACGGAGAAAGAACCACACTTTTTCAGTAAGACCAAAGACTGGAAGGCAGAACTCAGTACCTATGAGGCTTTGTATCAGAAAGGGGAGGGCTTGCGGTATTTTGAGGCCTCTACCTCTTATACAAATTACCCCATAGAGAATCTCAATATATGGCAGGACTTGTATGCATACAATCCTGAAATGAAGTTTATCTACATTGTTAGAAATCCCATAGATCGCATTCGCTCGGCCTATACCCACTACTTTCAGCGTGGCTACGCGAAAGAAAGCATTGAGAAGGAGATTGTATCTAATCCCGCTTATCTGACAATAAGCCGCTACTTTTCTCAAATCATGCCCTTCATAAAGACCTTTGGAAGAGAGCAGGTATTTCTGATAGACTTCGATGAGCTGTTGAAAAACCGCAAGCAGGTCATCTTCCAGCTCTCAGAGTTTTTGGACCTAGACTTCAACCTATTTGGAGATTTTGATAACGTGCATGCCAACAAATCTATAGGTGGCTATAAGGGGGATCACAGGTTTGACAACCCACCCTTTCCATTGAATCTAATTAAAAAAGTCTCTCCAACAGCCTGGAAGGCGCTCACCTTCAACCGCAAATCCTATTTCATGAAGGAAAAACCCACGATTGCTCCTGCTTACCAGGAGATGATTCTGAATGTACTGGAATGGGAGATAAAGGAACTGGAGAATTTAATGGGTAGGGATTTTTCGAAATGGAGAAACACAGTTGCTACCTCTCAAGAAAAGGCAACCCAAGCTTAATTTGTGGGTAAAACAGAGCACTTACCTATTTGTGTTGATCTGAGATAACCCTGGAAGGAGAAATTCGTTTACTTGATCATAACTTTCTCCGTAAATCTGATCAGAAATCCTTTCTCCTTAACAGGAAAATCCCTAAATTTTAGGGCTTCGGATTAACAACACATGCCTATGAAATTCACAAAATCGTTTGTTGGCGTTTCTTTGCTTTTAGTAGCCGGATTTTTTATGGGGTTTGTCACCCATTATTCCAATGACTATTACGAGATTTCAAAAAATCTGGACATTTTTGGCAAACTGTTTCGAGATGTCAACACGATGTACGTGGATGATACTGATCCGGAGAAATTGATTCGAACAGGGATAGATGCCATGTTGGAATCGCTAGATCCATACACAACCTTCATTAGTGAAGAGGAATCCGACCAAGTCCGGTTTCTCACCAAGGGAGAATACGGAGGGATTGGGGCCTTGGTAGGCAAGCGCAAAGGAAGAATTCTCATCATTGAGCCCTATGAAGATTACCCTGCAGATGAGGCAGGGATCAAGGCAGGGGATCAGTTAATAAAAGTGAAGGATTCTGTGATAACACCAGAGATGACGATTGCGGATGTTCGGGACTTATTGAGGGGAAAGAAAGGTACGGAAGTCGATATTACCGTACTGCGTAATGGAGCTGAAACACAGTTGAGGGTGAGAAGAGATCGGATCAAAATACCCAATGTACCCTATTATGGCTTTGTGCGGGAAGATGTCGGCTACATAGCCTTAGAAGGGTTTACCCAAGATGCTTCTCAGGAACTAATCAAAGCCTTAGAACAGCTTAAAGCTACTTCTAAGGATCTAAAGGGCGTCATGCTGGACTTGAGAGGGAATACCGGTGGTAGATTGGACGAAGCGATTTATGTTTCCAATGTATTCATCCGTCAGAATGAGGCAATTGTGGAGACGCGAGGTAGGGTCGAAGGGTCTCAGAGAAAACTTTTTACCCGCAGACCTGCAACGGATACAGAAATTCCACTAGTGGTTCTCATAGATGGTCGTAGTGCAAGTGCTTCAGAGATTGTAGCGGGAGCCATCCAGGACCTAGATAGGGGGGTAATCGTGGGGCAGAAGAGTTTCGGGAAAGGACTCGTCCAGGATATACGTCCTTTGAGTTACAATGCCCAACTAAAAATTACCACAGCAAAATACTACACGCCGAGTGGACGCTGTATTCAGGCAATCAATTACAGGGAAAGGGATGCTAATGGAAAGGCTATGCGGATACCTGATAGCCTTAGAAATACTTTTGCTACCCGCAATGGCAGAGAGGTAAAAGATGGAGGTGGAATCAGTCCCGATATTTCCATTGAATCACCCGATTCCCAACCCCTACTAGCAGCCATCATCAGTGAGGGTTTAATTTTTGATTTTGCCACACAGTATGCCGCAGGCCATTCAGAGCTTACTGCACCTAAATCCTTCCACGTCGATGACGCCATTTTTTCTGAGTTCAAAAGCTTCGTTCGCACAAAGGACCTATCGCTTCAAACGCCTTTAGATAGCAAACTGGAAGAAATTACAGAGGATTTGAAGGAAGAGGGATATTATGCGTCTCTCACTGACGAATTGGCTACGCTTGAAAAGGCTATTCAGGAGAAAAAGTCGCGCGACCTTGGCGACCTCCAAGGAGAAATATCTCTTATGCTTGAGCAGGAGATTGCCAAGCGCTACTACTACAAGCAGGGAATCGTAGAAGTTTCCTTTGATGATGATCCAGAAATTCTCGCAGGTTTGGCAGTCCTGGATGAACCCAATCGGTACAAGGAAATTCTGCAGAAATAGCGGTTCATAACTTCAGGCAACGATCAATTCAGGATTGCAACTCAGTCCAAAGACAGAGGGATCATCTATCACTTGCTTGAGACGTAGAATGGGTTCCTGTGCTTTACATAGTTCTTCATGTAGTTTTACCACTTCTCCAATAACCAAGGTGCCTGGCCCATTGGTCTGAGCTCGTTTTATTTGGCTAGCTAAAGTAGCTACTGTTCCAAGGATAACCTTCTCTGAAGGTTGAGATCCATTAAATATGGCCATGGCCCCCATATCAGCCTTACCTTCCTGTCGAAAAATGGCCATGATTTGTTCGACTTTTCGTATGCCCATGAGAATCACTACGGTTGCGGTAGATTGAGCTGCTAGGCACAAGTCTTTGGGAAGAGTATTCTTGCGCGTAGTACCTGTTAATACCCAGAAACTTTCATTTACTCCTCTTAAAGTTACAGGAATGTGTTGCAGAGCGGGCAGAGCGGTACAGCATGAAATCCCCGGAATTACTGTTACGGGGATTCCATAGGCCTCAATATATTTTTTCTCTTCATATCCTCTCCCAAATACAAAGGGATCTCCACCCTTCAAGCGGACTACATGCCCCTTTTCTAGGGCATATTGTACAAGCAATTGGTTGATCCGTTCCTGGGGAAATCGATGAATTCCTGCCCTTTTTCCAACAAAAACTTTTATACAGTTCTTAGGAACCTCTTCTAGTAAAATAGGATTTACTAATGCGTCATACAAAACTACAGCAGCTGACTGTAGGGCCTTAAGCCCTTTTACAGAGATGAGTTCTGGATCCCCTGGACCCGCTCCCACTAAGGAGACCATGGATAGGAATTGTTTCTGGGTACGTGGCATAACGTAGGAGGAATGAGTATTAATAAGATTTATTACGTAATTCTTTGCAAAACTCTGTGCTTCTTAGGACAAAGCTAATATAAAATCACAAAAAATTAAGTATTATTACGTAATTATTTTATATTTGCCTAGGTTATATTACCTAAATTTATGTTTTTGGAGAAAAAACCTAAGTAGTATGCATAGAATCGTTTTGGTAGGAAACGGCATGGTCAGCCATAAATTCTGCGAGAAGTTTGCTGCAAAAGCTCCCTCAGGAGCATATAGGCTTCAAGTGTTTGGAGAAGAAATGTATCCTGCCTACGACCGGGTGCATTTAAGCGAGTACTTTTCGGGAAAGAATGCAAAGGATTTGGTTATGGCTTCCCATAGCTGGTATGACGCACAAGGAATAGAATTATGTACTGGGACTTTGGTGACGAAAATTGACCGAGAGAAAAGATGTATCTACACCAATCAAGGAGATACATTTCCCTATGATTCTTTGGTGTTAGCTATGGGATCGGTTCCCTTTATCCCTTCAATCGAGGGAGTGGATAAAAAGGGCGTATTCGTCTATCGCACGCTGGAGGACCTGGAAGCAATAGCTGGATATGGCGCCAAGCTAAAGGCCGAAGGGAAGGGCAAGGCAGTAATCTTAGGAGGGGGCCTTTTGGGGCTAGAAGCTGCAAAGGCTACCCAAGATATAGGATTAGAAACCCATGTGGTAGAATTTGCCCCTCGTCTTATGCCTCGACAGTTAGATGAAGTGGGTGGGAAATTATTGCGGGATCTTATGGTAGATATGGGAATAGCGGTTCATTTAAGCAAGGACACTCAGTCCATCCTAGGAAATGGAAGTATGACTGGTATGAAGTTTAAGGATGGGGAATCTCTCCAGGCAGATATGCTGGTGATCTCAGCAGGAATCCGTCCTAGAGATGAGCTTGCGAGAGCCTGTGCCCTAGACACTGGAACTCGAGGAGGTATTCGGGTGGACGATTGTATGAGGAGCAGCGATCCAGATATATATGTGATCGGGGAAGTGGCTTTATATCAAGAGCAGATTTATGGATTGGTAGCCCCAGGGTATGAAATGGCTGAGGTAGCCCTGGCCCAAATCCTAGGGGAGGAAAGGAGAATGGAAGCACAAGTAGATATGTCTGCTAAGTTAAAACTGATGGGGGTTGATGTAGCAAGCTTCGGAGAACCTTTTCCCCCGAAAGGGGAATTTCGCATGATTGCCTATGAGGATAAATGGAAAAATACCTACAAACGCATCAACCTATCTGTAGATGGTAAAAGGCTATTAGGAGGGATGTTGGTCGGGGATGCCTCAGATTACAACATGCTATTGCAAATCACCAAAAATGGAATGTCTCTGCCTCCTAATCCAGAGGATTTGATATTGGGAGCAAAAGGGGGAGAGGCTATCGGTTCGGTACTAGATCTACCTGATGAGGCCGTTATTTGCTCCTGTGAAAATATAACTAAGCAGCAAATATGTCAATCTGTACTATCTGGGGCTTGTGAAAATGTAAAGCAGGTAGCTAAGTGCACCTCAGCTACTACTGGCTGTGGCGGGTGCAAACCCATGGTTGTGGATTTGGTCAACGAGAGCCTAAAATCCATAGGTAAGGCTGTAAAACAGGCCTTATGTGAGCATTTTCCTTTTAGTCGTAGAGAGCTATACGATATCATTAAAGTGAAGAATATCACTTCTTATGAGGAGGCATTAGATACTATTGGGAAGGGAGATGGCTGCGAGGCTTGTAAGCCTGCTTTGGCTTCTATATTTGGAAGCATATACAATGAATTGGCAGTAGTTCAGGAGACTATCCAGGATACCAATGACCGTTTTCTCGCAAATATTCAACGAAATGGGACCTATTCTGTAGTTCCCCGAGTGCCAGGAGGGGAAATTACACCAGATAAGCTCATTGCTATCGGAGAGGTTGCCAAGAAATATGACCTTTATACCAAGATTACGGGAGGACAGAGAATCGATATGTTTGGGGCTCGACTAGATCAACTCCCCTACATTTGGGAGGAGTTGATTGAGGCGGGTTTTGAAAGTGGGCATGCCTATGGCAAGGCTTTAAGAACTGTAAAAAGCTGCGTAGGCTCTACATGGTGTAGGTACGGAATGGATGAGTCTGTAAGTTTCGCCATAGAACTGGAAGAGCGCTACAAAGGTATTCGATCTCCACATAAATTGAAAGGAGGAGTGTCTGGATGTATCCGGGAATGTGCCGAAGCGCGATGCAAGGATTTTGGGGTTATCGCCACAGAAAATGGATGGAATCTGTATGTATGTGGCAACGGAGGGGCGAAACCCAAACACGCGCTTTTACTAGCTGAGAATCTTGAGAAAACTACCTGTATCAAGTATATAGACCGCTTCCTAATGTTTTACCTCAGAACAGCTCCTCCATTGACGCGTACGGCGGCGTGGTTGGAGAAATTGGAAGGAGGACTTCCCTATCTCAAGGATGTTGTTGTACATGATAGCTTGGGAATTGCAGATACCTTAGAGCAAGAGATGAAAGTAATGGTAGAGACATTTAAATGTGAGTGGAAAGAGGTCGTTCAGAACCCTGAATTAAGAAAGCGTTTTCGGCATTTTATCAATTCAGATCAAGTTGATGACAATATTTCATTTATTCCCATGAGAGGGCAGAAAATGCCATCTAGATGGAAATAGAGGAAAATACACTAACAAAAAATACAACTGGAATATGGAAACCCTATTTGATAACTATTCATCTGTAAGGGCGGATCAGGTAAATTGCTGGTTTGAGGTAGCTCCAGCTACTGAATTTCCTCCAAATGGAGGGGTGTGTATTCGATACAAGGGAATGCAAATCGCAGTATTTAACTTTACCCGGAAGGGAAAGTGGTATGCGACTCAAAACCTTTGTCCACACAAAATGGAAATGGTTCTTTCAAGAGGATTAATTGGAGATGCAGAAAGTATCCCAAAAGTAGCTTGCCCATTGCACAAGCGAACCTTCTCTTTAGAATCAGGAGAAAACCTCAATGGAAGTCTTCCACCGATTGCTACTTATCCCGTAAAAGTTGAACAGGGAGTCGTTTTTGTGGGATTTAAAGAGTAACTTTCCCTTAGAACTATTCGGGAAATATGCAGGGAGAGCGATTTCTTAAAGCCATTGAAGCATTCGATTTGGCAAACGCAAAAGATCCAAATCAGGTAGTCTGGAAAGGGGAGACTTACCCTAAAGAGCTCCTTTATGCACAGCGAATGACAGAATGCCTCAATACCTATCTCCCCGCAGCTTCTGAAGCGCTGCACCTGGCAGCTCGTTGTCAACACCTTTGTCGTTGGGAGATCCCCAGAAATACGTATCCGCAGGACAGAAAAGGATATTATGCTTGGAGAAATGCCTTAAAGGAATTTCATGCGGACAAAGCCAGTGAAATCCTTTACAGGGTAGGCTATGAAGATACCATCATACAGGAGGTGCGCCTATTACTTTCCAAGAAACAAATGAAACACCATGCAGATAGTCAAGTACTGGAAGACGTCATCTGTTTAGTATTTCTTCAATACTATATGGATGAATTTGCTGAACATACACCCGAGGAAAAAATGATAACTATTTTACAGAAGACCTGGAGAAAGATGTCTGAAAGAGCTCAGCAAGAGGCTTTACATTTGTCTTTATCGGAAAAAAGTCAGCAGCTGGTCTCTGCTGCTTTGAACGTGGAAAGCTAACAAATGCGCATGAAGGAAAATCCAAGTAGCTCCATATTGACCAAACTTAGGCGATGGTACCTATTGGCATTGAGTGTAATCGCACTGGTATTATTAATTAGCCATGGGTTCATAGATAACTATTTAGATAAACAATTAAATGATTCTCGAGTAATAAATGTCGCTGGAAGACAGCGAATGTTGAGCCAAAAATTGACCAAGGAAGTTCTTCTTCTATCCCAGGCGGATCCCACAGAAAGTAACAAGATCCAGCAACAATTGACCGAAACCCTCAATCTCTGGCGCTTGGCACACGAGGGCTTGAAGCAAGGAAACGATTCCCTAGAACTTCCAGGGGAAAACTCCCCGGAAGTTTTGCAAATGTTTGCCAATATACAAAGGCCGCTCGACCGAATGGTCGATGGGACAAATGCTATTCTCAATCTGGTGGAGGAAAGCCCCGACGCGAGCATAGAGGTCTTTAGACCTCATATTGAAACGGTTTTAACAAACGAGCCCATCTTTTTGAAAGGGATGGACAGATTGGTTTTTCAGTACGATAAAGAGGCCAAGGAAAAAGTAATTTCCTTAAGAAGGATTCAATTCTTTTTGCTTATCGCTGCCCTGGGAATACTATTGTTGGAACTTGCATTTATTTTCCGTCCTACAGCCGTGTATGTTCAGAAAATCATCCAAAAACTTACCGAAGCAGAACAAGAAGCCCAGTTGAAGACGGAAGAAATGACCCATTTATTTGAAGAAAAAGAACGTTCTCTGCAAGAGTTGAGGGCATTGAATTTTGCAGTAGACCAGGCGACTCTTTTTGCAAGTACAACGGCTGATGGGACCCTATTGTATATAAGTGAAAAGCTCTCCACCTTCTTGGGTTATAAGCACAAGCCAGAGGGCCAATTACCAGAAATCCTTTCAGTCAACGAAGGAGAACAACAATACATCGCGGAGATCATTCGTACGCCTCGGTCTATGATCTGGACAGGGGAAGTCTCTATAACCAATCGAAAAAAGGAGCAGTGTTGGTTGGAGTTATCCATTGTTCCGGTCAATCGAAATGGTGTCCAACAGGATTATTTGATCTTATGCTCAAACATTACTGCGCGTAAGCAAACGGAAGAAACTTTACAGAGGCTTAATCAAGAAAAATTTGAAGAAGAGTTTAGGCTCCAAAAGTTGCGATCCCTACAGGTAATTGAGGCCCAGGAGAACGAAAGAAAAAGAATTGCACGAGATATGCATGACGGGATTGGGCAGATGCTAACAGCACTAAAATTCAACCTAGAGTCCATTAATCCCCAGAAACCTGACAAGGCCTTGGATAAAATCGACGGGCTTAAGAAATTGGCAAGAAAGCTAATTAAAGGGGTGCGAATGGCTACCTTTAACCTTACCCCTCCAGAGCTAACGGATTATGGAGTAGCCACTGCATTGGCTAAGTTGTGTTCCCAATTGAGTAAACTGACCACAGAAAATATCCTTTTTGAGAATAAAACGGGATTTGGCGGCCGACTGGAACCCATGGTGGAAACCAATATCTATCGTATCACCCAGGAAGCAGTAAATAACGCAATCAAATATGCACAAGCTACTTATATTTTGGTAACACTTGCACATAGCGAGAGGCTGCTAAGTATCGTTGTTGAGGATGATGGAGTGGGGTTTGATAGAAAACAAAATGAAGCTATGGAGATTTCGGAGATGGGTTCAAATATGGGCTTGAACTTTATGAAAGAACGGGTTGAATATGTAAAAGGTCGATTATTCATTCGGTCTGCTATTGGAGAAGGAACGCGTATTACGATCAATATTCCCATCCAGCCCCTTCCAAGCTTAGACCTTTCCACAGCTAAAAAGGGTATGGATCGGATAAAGAAATAGGAACATGTTAATATGAATGAATCTACCACAAAGCAGGCTATACGTGTAATTTTGGCTGATGACCATTCTTTGGTAAGAGATGGGATAAAGTCCCTGTTGGAAGAAGCTGAAAATATTCGCGTAATAGGGGAAGCAGCTGATGGAGAAGAGGCGATCAATGTGGTCTCTATACAGGCCCCCGATATTTTAATTGTAGATATCCGGATGCCGGGTCTCAATGGGATTGAGACCATATCGGAAATGCGGAAAAAGGGGATAGCTACCAAAGCCCTAGTATTATCCATGCACGATTCAGAGGAGTATGTACTTCAGTCTGTTGAAGCAGGGGCCCATGGCTACTTGTTGAAAGATACCAGTAAAGAAGAATTCATTAAGGCTATTCACACCATCCACAAAGGCGAGAAATATTTTAGTGGAGATATTTCTCCCATCCTTGTGAAGGGATATTTGGAGAAAGTAAGTCCTGAATCTGCGGTAGAACCTGAGCCGGAAGAAATACCTACTGCTAATATTAAGCTCACCAAAAGACAAAAAGAAATCTTACAGTTGGCAGTTACAGGGATGAGCAACCAAGAAATAGCAGATCATCTCGGTAAAAGTAGGCGCACAGTGGAGGCCCATAGGTTTAGCCTAATGAAAAAGATAGGAGCAAAAAATTTAGCCGACTTGATCAAGAAAGCCCAGGAATTTAACCTCATCGAGTAATTTTCCTTCTACCCAATTATTCCTTTTGAAAACGTCTCATTGGAAAGTCTTATTCCAATGGGTCTACCTAAGCATACCCTTCCTTAACCCACCATAATCAGTTGCTTCCAGGTGCAGTTGACAGATTTTGAATACTTAAGTACTTTAATTAAGTATTAATACTTAATTTTATTCTAATTACTTAGGTATTATAAAATAAATCTCCTATCTTGCCTCAGTAATTGTATTAAATCATACGAAATAATACGCAATTTTAACCAACTAAATCTAAACTCATGAGCAAAAAACTACGTATTTGCATAGGTGCGCTCTTACTAATTTTAAGTAGTGTTACGAATGTGTGTAAGGCACAATTCACCCTTTCTGCAGAAGTTCGACCTAGAACGGAGTTTCGTAATGGGTTCAAAACACCGACCACGAGTGAAAATGATCCCGCATTCTTTACAGAGCAAAGAAGTAGGTTATACCTGGATTTTACGGATAAAAAGTACCGATTTCGGTTGGCATTCCAGGATGTACGAATTTGGGGAGAACAAGGGCAAATCTTTAAGCAAGAAGATGGAAATACCTTTTTAAGTGAGGCTTGGGGACAATACTTCTTTGACGGAAAGTCTTCCCTTAAATTAGGTAGACAGATTATATCCTATGACAATCAGCGAATACTCGGAGGGCTTGAGTGGGCACAACAAGGTCGTAGGCATGATGCATTTGTATACCAATTCCAAGACAAAGAGAAAAATACCAAGTTACACATAGGGGCTGCATTGAATTCTGATGACGATGTTCCTGAACCCGCTTACTTGCAAAGTCCATCAGCTTCGTTTTACTCAGTAGGGGGCAATTACAAATACATGCAATATGGCTGGTTGAACCAAGCGGTCAAAGGCGGTTCCTTTTCAATTCTGGCTTTAAATACGACCTTCCAGAATCCTGTTGATTCAAGTACGTATACAAAACAGACTTTGGGAGGTACAGGTAGTTTTAGCCTAGGGAAAACCCTTTCAGTAGGTGGAGACATATACTACCAGACGGGAAAGATTCAATCTGCAGACCTAGATGCCCTCCTAGCAGGAGTGAACCTAACCATAAAAACTTCAGTAACTCCACTGAAATTCGGTGTAGAATACATTTCTGGCCAGGATGATGATGCAAGTTCTGAAGGGGGTAAGGTAACCAATTTTTCACCTGATTTTGGAACTAACCATGCGCATAATGGTCTGATGGATTATTTCTTTGTAGGTCCAGCAAATGGAAATGTAGGGGTTACAGACTTCTATCTAAAAACCAAATTCAAATTAAAGAAAGGAACCTTACTCGTCAATATGCATGAATTCCTAACGGGTTCTACCCAGTTGGATGCTTCTGGCAACGAACTATCAAAAGCTATGGGATTTGAGACGGACTTGGTATATGCCGTCTCCCTTGGGAAAGGAATTGGGTTTAACCTGGGATACTCTCACATGTTTGCCACAGATACTATGCTTGCACTTCGTCCTGGAGACGAAAAGAGCAATAACTGGGCTTGGATGATGATCACTTTCAAGCCTACTCTTTTTACCACGAAAAAAGCAGAATAGTTCCATTAGCCTTTATCCTTTTGAAAACATAATGGAGTGTTACACTCATAACTAATACTTGATCATGAAAAGATATTTCTTTAGTTCTCTACTTGTTATTAGCCTGTTCTTTTCCGCATGCGGAGGAGGAAGTACGGATGCCGGAGAAAGTGATACCGGTGCAATTGTGCAGACTGTTTCTCTTACTATTGAGAAGCCTCAATTAACCTTTGGGTTTATCAAACTGACAGACATGGCCCCTCTGGCTATAGCTAAAGAGTTAGGATACTTCGAGGAGGAAGGTTTGTTCGTAACCATCGAGGCACAATCTAATTGGAAAAACGTACTAGACCGAGTAATTGACGGACAGCTTGACGGGTCTCACATGCTTGCAGGTCAGCCTATCGCGGCTGGGGCAGGATTTGGGCGACAAGCTGAGCTCATTACTCCCTTTTCCATGGACCTAAATGGAAATGGAATCACTGTATCCAACGAAGTTTGGAACCAAATGAAGCCCAATATAAAAACGGATTCAGAGGGGAAACCCATTCATCCTATTTCTTCTGAAGGGTTAAAGCCTGTCGTAGAATCTTACAAGGCAAGTGGAAAGCCTTTTAAAATGGGGATGGTTTTCCCAGTTTCAACCCACAACTATGAAATTCGTTATTGGTTGGCAGCTTCAGGGATTCATCCTGGTATGTATACATCGGATAACATCCAGGGGCAGGTAGATGCAGATGTATTGCTATCTGTAACTCCGCCTCCCCAAATGCCAGCTACCTTAGAAGCGGGAACCATTTATGGATATTGTGTAGGAGAGCCTTGGAACCAACAAGCTGTTTTCAAGGGAATTGGTGTACCCGTTACCACAAACTATGATGTGTGGAAGAACAATCCCGAAAAGGTTTTCGTCATCCGGAAAGACTTTGCAGAAAAATACCCGAATACCACGCTAGCCATTACCAAAGCTTTGATTCGGGCGGGAAAATGGCTGGATACGCCTGGAAATCGGCCCAAAGCCGTGGGAATTCTATCGATGCCAGATTATGTAGGTGCAGACTCTATCGTCATCGCCAACTCAATGACAGGAACTTTTGAATTCGAAAAAGGCGACAAGCGTTCTATGCCAGACTTCAACGTATTCTACCGATACCACGCTACCTATCCTTTCTATTCTGATGGGATTTGGTTCCTGACGCAGATGCGTAGGTGGGGACAAATTCCAGAAAGCAAGCCTGTTGAGTGGTATGGGGAAACTATCAAGGAGATTTATCGCCCAGATATTTGGGAAGCTGCAGCTGCAGCATTACTAGAAGAAGGAAAAATTCCTGAATCGGATATCCCTCAGACAGATGGATATAAGCCTCCAACCAAGGATTTTATTGATGGCAATCTCTATGATGGTAAAGATCCGATTGGCTACATCAATAGTTTCAAAATTGGTAACAAAGACGTGGTTCAGTAATTCATCTCATCTAGCGAAAAACTCAACAATATGAAAGACGCAACCCTTTCCGTAAAGCCAGAAGTGAAGCCTTTAGGTAAGCTCGGAAATATAGCAAAAAGAATGCTTCCCACTAAGGGGAAGCTCCTTATCGGAATAAAGAATGTAGGAATATCTCTTCTCTCCATGACGGTCTTCTTGCTTATCTGGCATGTAGGTGCGAGCTACCTTTACAATATTGAAGCGAAGGCAAGGATTGACAAAGCTCTACTAGATCAGGGGCCTGCAGCGGCTGCAGAGGCAAAATCATGTATAGCCTCAGGAGATATTAGCTGTCAGCCCAATACCCTACCCTCACCAGCACAAGTGCTCACAGCAGCAAAAGGCTTAGTCATTGACCACAGAAGTATCAGCAAAAAGAAAACTGAATTTAAAGCAAAAGTCTCAGCGACTAATAAGCAAAGAAGGGCGCAAGGGCTTGCACCTATAACTTACACTGGCAGGCCTTCCTTTATCGACCAGATTTTTACCAGCCTCAAAACCGTCTTGGTAGGGTTTCTTATCGCTTTGCTTATCGCAGTACCTATAGGTATCCTGATTGGTCTCAACGAAAACCTACGAACGGCATTCAACTGGCTAATACAGGTGTTCAAACCCGTCTCTCCAGTTGTTTGGCTATTACTGGTATTCATGATAGTCAAGACCCTTACGCTAAATTCTGATCTTGACACCTCATTCATTATATCTTCGATTAGCGTAGGATTATGTGCCATGTGGGCAACCTTAGTAAATACTAGTGTCGGGGTATCCTCAGTAAACAAGGATTACCTCAACGTAGCAAAAGTCCTAAAATTGGGGGTTGGTAAGAAGATTTTCAAGGTGATTCTCCCTTCTTCTATCCCATTGATTTTTACAGGGATGCGAATTACTGTATCGGTGGCATGGATGGTATTGATTGCCATCGAATTACTTGCGCAAAGTCCTGGTCTTGGGTCCTTCGTATGGGAAGAATTTCAAAATGGAGCCAATGATTCCAATGCAAAAATCATTGTAGCAATGTTCGTGATTGGGATCATAGGCTTTTTGCTAGATCGCTTTATGTTCTATATCCAGCGTTCTGTATCCTTTGAGAAGGCACTGGCTTAATGGGCTTATCTATGGATCGCATCGACACTGTATAAAAGATCTAATCCTTTCAGATTTAACAGGTATATCATCGCCTTAGATATATGAAACATGACAAAACCCATCGTTGAATTTCGGAACGTAAGTAAATGGTATGGAGAGGGAAAGAATCGAACCTCTGTATTAAAAGACATTAATTTAACCATACACGAAGGGGAATTTCTCGCAATCGTTGGATTTACTGGATCGGGAAAGACCACTTTGATCAATCTTTTGACAGGCTTGTTGCGTCCCAGTAAGGGAGAAGTACTTTTTAAAGGGAAACCCATTACAGGACCTAGTTTGGAACGGGGAATAATTTTTCAAAATTATTCCCTCCTACCTTGGTTCACTGTCTACCAAAATGTTGCTATTGGGGTAAATGCAATGTATCCCCAGTGGAAGAACAACCAGAAGGATGCCCATATACGGAAGTTTATCGATATGGTCAACCTTAGTCCTGCGATCAATAAGCGTCCTGGGGAGCTTTCAGGAGGGATGAAGCAACGTGTGGCCGTAGCTCGGGTACTTTCCACAGACCCAGAATTACTTTTGATGGATGAACCTCTGGGAGCCTTAGATGCTTTAACACGCGGAAACCTTCAAGAGGAAATTTTGAAAATTTGGAGTGCGAACAAACGAACGGCACTACTTATCACCAATGATGTAGATGAAGGGATTTTGATGGCAGACCGCATTATTCCCCTTAATCCTGGACCCAATGCTACCCTAGGGCCTGATTATACCATTGCGCTCGAACGCCCTCGGGATAAAACCGCATTGAATACGGACCCTGAGTTTAAAAGAGTTCGTACAGATATTCTGAATTATTTGGTTGAATTAGGAGAGTCAGCGAAGATTACCCGCTCAAAATCTTATTCTCTCCCAGAGCTACAACCTCAGCTTCCAGGTTCACGTCGACTAATTCGGTTGAAAAAGGCTATTTAATCCATTTTTTTCAATACTTCTTACTATGTCAATACAAACTCCCGTATATCCCACCGCGACAGATACTCCACAGATTTCTGCTAAGGTACTTCTGCATATGAAGGACCTTACGAAAATCTATCCTACTCCCAAAGGGGATTATACCGTGCTAGAAAATCTCCAATTGCAAATCAGAGAGGAAGAATTTGTCTCTATCATTGGGCACTCTGGTTGTGGTAAAACAACCCTTTTGACTATGATTGCAGGGTTAAATGAAATCTCAGGGGGAGAAATCCTGATCCAGGATAATCCGATAGCGGGTCCTGGACCTGATCGAGCAGTAATTTTTCAGTCTCCTAGCCTCCTACCTTGGATGAGTGCCTTGGAAAATGTCCTGATTGGAGTAAAGCAGGTATTTCCCCACGCGAGTCCCGGGCAGCAACAAGATATTTGTAAGTACTATTTGAGTAAGGTGGGTTTGGAAGACGCTTTCTTTAAGAGAGCAACTGAATTATCTCAAGGGATGCAGCAGCGTGTAGGTATTGCTCGCGCTTTCGCGTTAAAGCCTAAAATTCTGCTACTGGATGAGCCTTTTGGTATGTTGGATTCCTTGACAAGAGCAGAACTACAAGATGTCTTGCTGGAGATTTGGGACAAAGAGAAAATAACGGCTGTCCAAATTACCCATGATGTGGATGAGGCAATTTTCTTAGCGGATCGCGTAATTATGATGACCTCAGGACCCCGTGCCCAAATAGGGGATGTGCTGGACATTGAGTTTAGTCGCCCTAGGGAAAGGCGAGAAATCCTCAACCACACGGATTATTATAAATATCGCAAACATTTAATTGATTTTTTGGAACATTAATCAAAAACACTTGCTAAATTTAGTAAGTGTGGAATGGAGTTGTGGAATAATCTATTTCCCACCTCAACATTTGGAGGTTCGCTTGGATTTTTCTTTCACGATAATGCAGACAAAAACCATTATATGAAAGTAGATACTTACAAGACCACCTGTTCCTACTGTGGTGTAGGATGTGGGATAATTGTAAAAAAGGATCTGAAAGGTAAAATAAAAGTTGAAGGAGATCCCGATCACCCGACTAATAAGGGGATGCTGTGTTCCAAAGGAATGAACTTGCATTATGTAGCCCAGGATACATCCGATCGCATTTTGTCTCCCCATATGCGCGGGAGTCGTAATCATCCCTTAAGTCCTTGTTCTTGGGATTCTGCTATAAACCGTGCAGCCGCGGTTTTTTCTACCTTAATTAAAAAATTCGGTCCCAATTCTGTGGGGTTCTATGTCTCTGGTCAATGTCTTACAGAAGAATATTACTTAATCAATAAGTTGGTCAAAGGACATTTGAGAACCAATAACTTAGATACCAATTCCAGGCTGTGCATGAGTTCTGCCGTATCGGGATACATGAAGACCTTTGGGGAAGATATTGTCCCGGGTTCCTATGAAGACATCGAGTTATCCGATTGCTTACTGATTGCAGGGGCAAATCCCGCTTGGTGCCATCCTATCTTATTTCGCCGGATTGAAGCACATAAAGCAAAACATCCACAGACGAAAATTATTGTTGTAGATCCCCGTCAGACAGCTACCTGCTCTATAGCAGACTTACACTTGCAAATCAATCCAGGTACGGATGTAATTCTGTACAATGCCATTGCCAGACGGCTCTATGAAATGCGCATGATTGACCGGGCTTTCATTGACAAGCATACGGAAGGTTTTGATCAATATGTGAGTGTGATATTTGATACCTCTGTAAAGAAAGCAGCCCGAATTTGTGGAATTAGTGTTCAAGACATACGACTAGCTGCCACCTATATAGGAGAGTCGAAAGCATTTATGAGTATGTGGGCTATGGGCCTAAACCAAAGTGTAGTAGGAGTAGATAAAAATACTGCGCTTTTGAATTTATCCTTAATAACCGGACAGGTAGGTAAACCGGGTGCAGGGCCTTTTTCGTTGACGGGCCAGCCCAATGCGATGGGAGGTCGAGAGGTAGGGGGAATGTCTACCTTGCTGGCTGCGCATAGGGACCAGTCCAATCCCGAGCATAGACAAGAGGTAGCAAACTTTTGGAAAGTTCCCAAACTTCCAGAAAAGCCAGGCCTGACTGCTACCCAGATGTTCGAAGCATTGGAGACCGGGGAGTTAAAAGCCATTTGGATTGTCTGTACCAATCCTATGGTAAGTCTTCCCAACGGGCGGAGAATGGAAGCAGCCCTCAAAAATGCTCGTTTTGTTGTCGTTCAGGATATATCCTACAACTCCCTTACTACCCAGTATGCGGACCTCCTTTTACCAGCAGCAGGTTGGCTGGAAAAAGATGGTACCATGACCAATTCAGAACGGAGAATCAGCTACCTTCCTAAAGTCATAGACCCCCCAGGAGAAGCATTACCAGATGCGGAGATTATTTGTCGCTTTGCACAGGCCATGGGCTTTCCCGATTTTTCCTATTCCCATTCCGGGGAGGTGTATGACGAACACGCCCAGCTTACGAAGGGAACTCATATAGACATATCAGGACTCAATTACCAGCGCTTGAAAAAGGAGGGTACATTCCAGTGGCCAGTTCCCTATCAGGACCACGAGGGAACTCCCCGACTATTTTCAGATAAAAAATTCTATACGCAATCTGGAAAAGCCCAAATCAATTCCACGCGATACACCCAGAATGATGTTGAATCAACCTCCCCTCAGTTTCCGCTGATTTTAACTACGGGAAGAATTCGGGATCAGTGGCACACCATGACAAAGACAGGAAAAGTGAATAAGCTACTTATTCATCAGGCTTTACCTAAATTGGAGATTCATCCAGTAGACGCCTATGTTCGAAATTTGAAAGAGAAAGATATAGTTGTAGTAAAAAATGATCAAGGAGCGGTACAGGTAGGAATACATATCACCAATACTATCAAACAAGGGGTAGTTTTCCTTCCTATGCATTGGGGGAAAATCCTCAATAGCGATTTTGGAAGGGCCAATAACCTCACTTCTGGGAAATATGACCCCGTATCAAAAGAACCTGACTATAAATACACAGCAGTAGAAGTAAAAAGGTATATAAAACCTACACAGAAGATATGTGTGATCGGAGCTGGCGCGGCGGCTTATGGTTTCGTCAAGTCCTACCGAGAACTCAATAAGACAGATGAAATACATGTCTTCTCAAGAGAAGAACATCCCTTTTACAACCGAGTATTATTACCGGAATATGTCAGCGAGCACTTGCAATGGGAAGACCTAAACAAGCTGAAAAAGGGCGAGTTACGCAAAATGGGAGTAATTCTTCACCATGCTACGTGTATTGCCTCTATAGATCGCCAGAGAAAGGAATTAATAGACAGACAAGGAGCAACCTACACATATAATGTACTTATAGGCGCTACAGGGAGTCGCCCGATAGTCCCTAGAGACGTGCCCATGCATTTGCCAGGTGTCTTTACCTTACGAGAACGCCAAGATGCGGATGCCCTTAAGGAATACCTTGAAGAGACGGGGCTGCCCCCTGATAAGCAACATGTATTGGTAATTGGTGGAGGCCTATTGGGCTTAGAATTAGCGGCTGCTTTACACAAAAAAGATACCGCTGTGACTGTAATTCAGCGGGGCTCTCGGCTTATGGAGAGGCAATTGGATGATATAGGAAGTTCCCTGCTAGCTGAGAATGTAAGGCAACGGGGTATTCAGGTATACTTCGATAATGAGGTAGACACCATCTTCCCGACGGAGCCTCAAAATGGGCTAATTGCAACTTTGAAAAGTGGGAAGATCATTTCTTGTAATGCAGCAATTTATGCTATAGGAACCCGTCCTAATATTGAACTATTCAAAAGTTCTGGCATTAACTGTGGGAGAGGCGTTATTGTAGATGAACACTTACAAACGCATGATCCCCATGTATTTGCTATAGGTGAAATAGCAGAATTCAACCAAAAGCTATTTGGGATTACTTCAGCAGCAGAACAACAAGCGCACTGTCTTGCAAAATTTATTGCAGGAGATCTCGGGAGTTATTATAAGGGCTCTGTACTGATGAACATCTTAAAATTTGAAGACCTCAGCCTTTGTAGTATAGGAGATATCCAGGTCCCCAAAAACGATCCGAGTTACGAAGAAATAATATTCACAGATATTAGCAAGGGATACTACAAGAAGTGTATCGTCAAAGAGGATCGCCTGATAGGTGCCATCCTCTTAGGGGATAAGTCAGAATTTGCAGAATTCAAGGTGTTGATTGAGGACCGGATTGAGCTATCTGAAAAGCGAGACGAATTGCTAAGGTCCATGAAAGATTCTCCTCCTGTAAAAGGTAAACTGTTGTGTGCCTGTAACCATGTTGGGGTAGGGAACTTGCAAGAGCACATCCAGACAGGCGTCGAGGAACTGGATGAACTTTGTAAACTTACAGGTGCAGGTTTAGGATGTGGGAGTTGTAAACCCGAAATTATGGATATCATCCAGAAAGCTAAAAGTCCTCAAAAGGCTCAAAGAATCTCCGTATGATAAAGAATTTACAACGCGTATTGATAAAGGGAGGGGTCTTATCTCCCAGTGAGCTCAAGCAGATTGTCGAGATGGCAGAGAAAATGGGTCTGGATGGAATTCACTTCGGTTCAAGGCAGGATATCATCCTTCCAGGTATAGAAACTGATCCGGCTTTAAAGAAATTCTTTCCTTCTATCAACTTGGATAGTAATCTGGAGTATACAGTGCAGAATATTGTGAGTTCTTATGTTTCTGCTGACATATTTGCTTCTACCCCTTGGCTAAGTGGAGCTACCTACCTGTACATTCTGGAGCAATTCCCCTATGAGCCTCGACTAAAAATTAATATTGCAGACGCCAGACAGCAAATAGTTCCCCTGTACACTGGGCAACTGAATTTTGTTACCTCAGAAGAGGAGGATTATTGGTTTCTCTATGTACGCTTACCCCACTGGGCTTCTCTCCAACCCTATCCCGTTCTGGTTCACACATGGGATATAGGGAAAGTGGCCCAGACCATTGAAGCTGTATATGAGGAGGTCCAAGACGTGACGGAATTATTTGAGGAAGTCAATACGGAAATTGATGCGAATAATCGAACCATATCCACCCCTTTGAATGTTCCCTTTCAGGCCTTTCCCTACTACGAGGGAATGAATAAAATGAATATCAACCAATATTGGCTGGGTTTGTATTGGCGCAATAACTTGTACAACCTAAAGTTTTTAAAGGCCATGTGTAATGTATGCCTGGAATGTAAGATTGGCAAAATCTGCCTTACTCCTTGGAAGTCATTCATCGTTAAGGGAATACACAAGAAAGATAAGCTGGCCTGGGAAAAGCTATTGGGAAGCTTTGGTATCAATGTTAGGCATTCCTCCCTGGAACTCAATTGGCATTTACCCCTCGCAGATGAGGAGGCACTTGAGTTGAAGCGCTTTATTGTAAGAAATTTTGACCAAAATGATATCAGTACCTATGGTCTAACGTTCGGGATCAAAAGTAGCCATGGAGAAGATTTTACCTCCATTGTGATTGAGAAAAATCCCGTTCCACAAATTGTAAGAGAATTCTCCATACGACCGACGTATAATGTACTGTACAGCGAAAACTTCGATCCGAATCGGAGATCCTATATTTCCTATGCCCAAGATATAGACCGCATTGAGCTTCCTGGATTATTGATGGAACTGAGCCAGATGTATTTCAAGCAGTTGGGCGAAAATGAAGACAATTCCATTGATCATACTTCTAGCAATACCGAATCTCTCATTGATATTAAGACCTATCAGTGTGCCGAGTGTTTTACTATCTATGATAGCAGATATGGGGATGAGTTGCAGCAGATCCAACCCGGAATTACCTTTGAACAACTTCCCAACTCTTATTCCTGTCCAGTATGTGCTGCCCCGAAAGATAGTTTTGTCAAAAAGATAGAAAAGGAGAGTAGCACAGCTGTCTAGGAGTTTCCTCGATTTATACGCAAAAGCCATAGTCCCTATTTGACAAATCCCTGAAAGGTTGGGTTAATCTTTTAGCGAAACATTTATCCGTGAAGCAATAGGGAATTCCTGCAATAGGTGGAATTTCTATTCGATTATTCGTAAGTTAATTCTTCTAACCTCTATCGGATTAAGAATCTACTTTTTGCACGTCTCCTTTTGAACTATGGATTATTATCTCATAAAAGGCCATTTCCAGGTAGTAGGATTTTCTCCTGATGGAGATTCCCTGATGTTTAAAGCCTCAAACCCCAAGGACTGGGATAAACTTCAGAGCCACCACCAAGAATTATTTGAAGAAAAGCTTAAGGCTGGAGAAGGGTCTGTCCAGTTGCGTTTACAAGGAATTGATGCCCTAGAAACGCATTATGGCCCCATGCCGATTCCTCCCCCCAAAGGAGCGCGAGGTAAGACCTACAGCAAGGCCCAAAAACCCAAACGCAGTACCTTTCAACAACCCTATAAATTTGGAGATCAGGCCACCCACAAGTTGCTGTCTTATTTGGGGGTGAAATCTGTTAAGTGGCGTTCGAGTTTTGGGACGAAATGGATAGGAGCTATTCAAGTTGAAACAGGGCGGGGGCTACAGACCTTTCAGAAGAAGAAGACGGATAATCTAGAAGGCTATATCGTCGTAAATGATATTGACCGGAAAGGAAGACCTATTGCTTGGGTTTTTGGGGGGCGTATCTCCTCCCGCTCAGGAACAAAAATTCCTACCTCTAATTTAGTAGACCTTATCAAGCAATCAGTCAATTACCGCTTGGTAGCTACTGGCTTGGTATATCCCTACTTCTTCATGACCTTGGAGGCAAAGCTGCGTTTACCCTTGATTCACGGCGTGCGCAACGCACAACGCCAGAAGATGAACCTTTGGGCAGAGGACCAAACCCAAAAAGGGATTACCCTTCGACGCTTTTCCCAGCTTACGGAGTCCCACTTGATTTTCCCATACCTATTCCGCCGAATGGTGAGGCACCAATTCAAGAAGCAAATGGAAGGATACTGGGAGGCCGTGATTCGTAAAAAACCCTTTGAAGCAAATCCGGAAGAGCTACACATGGATACTTTTTTTGACGATACCAATCCCTATGTTTTACTGATTGACGAACGAGATTTTGTGCGTTTGGACAGCATTCTCCAAGTAAGTAAAACTAAGCTCAAACTGATGACTCATCCAGGAAATATTATCTTCCTTTCATGAAAGATTGCTTTTCCCAAACAAGCATTTTATAAGGAGTAACGGAAATGTGTTGGGAGGCTTTGTCTTCAAACTTGTAGGGGAATTCGGTTTCAAAAATTTTCACAATACCCTTAATCTTGGAAATAAATTGACTGAGAACCTTTGCCTGATTTTGTCTAGGATAATTTTTCATACAGATGCAAAGCCAAGCGTGGGGCTTAATGGAATTTAGCAGTCGTGTCAGAAATTGAAATTCTTTAGGTCTTTCCTTTTCCGTTAAGTGGATCATGCTATCGAGAAGAATTACATCAAATGTATCGTATTGGTCGTACTGATGTATATCCCCGACGATTCCTTCTACACGTAGAGAAGCCCCCTGGGCCAAGTTGAGCATGTATTCGATTCCGATTTGTGAGGTATCTATACCCGTTACCTGATGGCCCATTTTTGCCAGAGGAATGGCGTTCCGGCCTTGGCCACATCCTAGGTCCAAAATTTTTTTCCTGGGCTCACAATGCGAAAAGAAACTAACCAATTCCTCATGTGGAGCGCCAAAGAGGTTAGGGGATTGATAGTAAGTATCGTAGGGAGTGGACATGAGCTTCAGAAGATTACAATATATAAAAGGGTTGATGAAGTTATAGTTGAAGGAAGAGATAATAATGAAAATTCGTAAACAAGCCTTCAAAGCTATCAGTTTCAACTGTATGGTATATCAAAAGATACTATTTTCTATTTCTATAGTAATTCTGTTCGCTGGACTCCCTTTGAAAGGATTCTCCTGTGAGTGTCCCGAAAAGTTACAAAGTCCCGAGCAAGCCAATCTCATTTTCAAAGGGAAAGTCATACAAGTGAATACCAATTGGATTTCTGGAGGCTGGAAGTTTACCTTCCAAGTAGAGCAATCTTGGAAAAGATCTTGTAACCCTATACTGATAATAAATACGCCTTGGGAAAAAGACTGTGGATATGTGTTTGAGGAAGGGGAGGAATATTTAGTGTATGTGTACAAAGGGTTTACTATGCGTACAAGTGTCTGTATGGGAAATGTTCCTTGGGATTCTGGGGGGACTGACCTCAAAGCGCTGGGGCCTACTTTTTCTCCCCAAGCACCTGACAACCTCCCTTTAATGACAGGGCTTCTCTCCCTCTTAGGTTTTCTTGCTGTTAGCTTTTTTGTCGCTATCTTAGTGCGAGCGAGGAGAAGGAAATTTTAAATTCATTGAAGGAATGTTGCCAGCATAAAAACCACGTACCACCAATAATTCTTTGAACCTATTAAACCCAGAATAGAACCTATGTCTGATGCTGCAAACGTAAAAATAGAAGAAGGGTGGAAGCAGGCCCTTTTCAATGAGTTTTCCAAATCTTACTTTCTTCAACTCAAAGGCTTTTTAAAAGAGGAGAAAAGCCAGGGGCAATTGATTTACCCTCCTGGGAAGCAGATTTTTCACGCTTTTAATAGTACGCCATTTGGTCAAGTTAAGGTTGTCATCATCGGGCAAGATCCTTATCACGGTCCTGGCCAGGCCCACGGCTTGTGCTTTTCTGTTTTGCCAGGAGTGGCTATTCCTCCTTCTCTTCGAAATATATACCAGGAGTTAAAAGAAGACGTAAGCTTTCAAATTCCGACACACGGGTACCTCCAGAAGTGGGCCGATCAGGGTGTCCTCATGCTCAATGCGATCCTAACGGTTAGGGCCTCGCAGGCTGGCTCACATCGCAAAAAAGGCTGGGAAAATTTCACCACAGCTGCCATTCAAGCCCTAAATTCTCAGAAAGATGGTATAGTGTTTTTGCTCTGGGGACGCTATGCCCAAGAGAAGGGAGCGGTTATTGATCCTTCCAGACACCATATCCTCAAAGCTGCCCACCCCAGCCCCCTGGCTCGAACAGGATTTCGTGGCTGTAAGCACTTCTCCCAAACCAATGCCTTGCTCGAACAGCAGGGAAAGATTGGGATCAATTGGCAGGTCTAGGTATTTAGCGGATAGTCCGTGGTCCGTAGTTGTAACTTTTGATCGGAGATCAAAGTACATCCTAGACCACCGACCCATAGGGAATCCCAAAATTTTACAGAAAAATTGCTTTCTTAGGGAATCAACATAGGGTGAACCTTGTCTAAGCTATACACACACCAATTCCCTATGAAACACATACTTATTTTTTCCCTCATGCTGGGGCTATGTGCTACTACCCAAGCCCAATACCTTACCCTAACAGGCACTGTGAAGGGACCAGATGATACACCTGCAGTTGGTGCTACAGTAAAACTCATTCGCGTATTGGATTCAGCCCTTTACGGGGAAATCACCAACGAGCAGGGGCGCTTTATATTCAAGCAAGTTCCTAAAGGAAGGTACACCTTTCAGGTAGAGCGTATTGGGTTCCGTACTGAACGTCGCCCGCTTGTTTTGCGCACAAGCGAGGACTTGGGAAATATTACCCTTCGCGAAGCCTCCTATGACTTGGAGGAAGTAGAGATAGAGGGCAAGCAGGCCGCTGCTCAACAACTGGGAGATACCACCCAGTTCAATGCATCTGCTTATAAAACCAATCCAGATGCTTCTGCTCAAGATTTAATTGAAAAACTACCAGGAGTTATTATGCAGAATGGTCAAGTGCAAGCCCAAGGAGAAAATGTGCAGCAGGTTTTGGTAGATGGAAGGCGGTTTTTTGGCAATGATCCCAATGCCGCCTTGTCCAACCTTCCAGCTGAAGTAGTGGATAAGATTCAAGTGTTTGACCAGCAGAGTGAACAAGCACAATTAACAGGCTTCGATGATGGCCAAACTACCAAGACGATTAACATTATCACAAAGGTAGAATTCCGCAATGGAACCTTTGGAAAAGGCTATGTAGGAGGAGGCCAAGAGGACGGAGGTGAAACCCGGTACAAAGCAGGAGGAAATGTTAATTTTTTTAATGGGGACACCCGTATTTCTGTATTGGGCCTTTCTAACAACTTAAATATTCAAAACTTTTCCAATGAGGACCTATTAGGGGTGATGAGCGCAGGCTCTTCTCGTAGAGGGGGAAGAGGCTTTGGCGGAGGTCCCGGTGGGGGAGGAGGAGGCAGAGGAGGGATGGGACCAGGAGGACAACGTGGGGGAGATGCAAGCGATTTTCTAGTGGGCCAACAAGGTGGAATTTCTCAGACCCATTCCTTTGGGGTGAATTACTCTGATAAATGGGGGGAGAAATGGGAAGTAAGTGGGAGCTACTTCCTTAACCACAGCGATAATGATGCGGTAGAAAACCTCAATCAAGTCTTTATAGCTTCCATAGATTCGGGTCAGGTATATGAAGAATCTAGCCTGAGTAATACCCAAAACACCAATCATAGGTTTAATATGCGGATTAATTATGAAATGAATTCCAATAGTAGCTTTCGAATAATCCCACGCTTAAGCCTCCAAGAAAATAATGGAAATTCCTTAGATGAAGGTCGAACCATTCTAGGAGAGAGATCGCTTAATGCTTCTAGTAGCCTATTCGATTCAGAGTTATCTGCCCTCAGTTTTTCCAATACCCTGGTATGGCGCCAGCGCTTCCAGAAACGGGGACGCTCTCTGTCTCTGCGACTTACCACTTCAATCACGGAGAACTTAGGGGATAGCTTTCTTAACTCGAATATTGAGACCTTTGGTAGGCAGACTTCTCAAGACTCCATCAATCAAGTTGCCAGTTTAGAGCAGCGAGGGTGGGATGTCTCGACGAATGTCATGTACACAGAGCCTCTAGGGAGAATAGGGATGATGCAATTTAACTATGCCTATGCGCCCAAATACACAGACTCCCGTAGGGAAACTTTTGGGATAGACCCTATTACGGATGCCCACACCTTGTTGGATACGGCTTTGACCAATACGTTTGAATCTCGATATCTTACCCATCAGGTAGGTACAGGTTTTATGCTTCGAGCAGGAAAAGGATTCCTACTTACGCGTCTCAATGCGCAGTACGCGACCTTGGACAATGACCAAGTATTCCCTGTCAATGATGATTTTTCAGTGGATTTCTTCAACCTTATTCCCATGGCAATTTTTCGCTTGCGCATGGCCAAGCAGAAAGATCTACGGGTAATCTACCGGGGCAGCACTTCTCCTCCTTCCGTAACCCAGCTGCAAAATGTTTTAGATAACAGCAATCCCCTCCAATTATCTACAGGAAACCCAGACCTTGAACAGAGCTTTGACAATCGCCTGATCATTCGCTATGGAGGAACCAATACAGAGAAATCCACCGTGATGTTCGCTATGCTCAGTGGCCAGTTTACGAATAATTACATAGGCAACGCTACTTGGTTTCCTACAGCAGATACCCTCCTTTTCGGAAATGAAATAAGTCGGGGAACCCAATTTTCTCGTCCTGAAAACCTCGAAGGATATATGAACCTTCGAAGCTTTTTTACCTATGGCTTTCCCGTGAAATTTCTTTCGTCCAATGTGAATTTGGATGCCGCAGTGAACTGGGTTCGTACGCCTGGGATTTTTAATGAGGTAGAAAGTATCTCCCGACAAGGTAGTCTTACCCTTGGCCTTACCTTGAGTAGTAATATATCGGAAAGAATCGACTTCACTATTTCTTCTCGTACCACCTACTCTGATGTCCAAAATACGATTCAAACAGGCTTAGACCAGAATTACCTAGTCCAAACCAATACTGCTCGACTCAATTTTATCCTTGGGCCGGGTTTTGTGCTGAGAAGTCGGGTGAGCCACCAATATTACGAAGGCTTATCAGAAGGCTTCAGCCCTAACTTTCTGCTTTGGAATGGGGGAATTGCTAAAAAGTTTATGAAGGATGATCGAGCAGAGCTTGAACTGAGTTTTTATGACCTATTATTTCAAAACAGAAGTGTAACGCGTACGGTGAGTGATGTATACATCCAAGATTTCGAGACGAATGTCTTACAGCCCTATGCCCTCCTTACCTTTACCTATAATTTACGGCAGTTCGATGGGCCACAAGGACAGCAACAACCCAATCTTCCTCCAGAAATGATGAGAACCCAGGGTTGGGATCAGAGAAGACCTTGAGGGAAAAGGAGCGTTAGAAGAGAAAAATGAAAGAATAGAGAAGCGAGACCTTTGATGCCTTTCATACAAAGTTTTTTATGACAAAGCTGGGTGCATGACAAGTAATGAAATTTACCCAAATTTACCAGGCAGGATGGGAATTATGCATCAGAGAAGGAAGAGGCATAGCCGTTCGATTAAGAAAGGATGAAATACATTGGACGATGAAGGTAGGCCTACCGATCCTGAAATCGCATTTTCCTTCTATACGGATAGACTTCCACAATCTCCCCCCTTCGCTGGCGCTCCTGCATGTGCTTCCAAAATGCTACGGTGAAAAGATCTGAGTGCAACTCGGTAAAAATTTTTTCCATGTTCTCCCTCCCTACCAAAAAGTGCCGGAATTCGTCGGGAAAGACATCATTGGGGCCAATGCCAAACCAGGGGGTATCGGCATAGATATCCTCAGCACTTTCTGCTTTGGGCATTTCCCGAAAGTTATAGTCGGTCAAATAACCAATTTCATCGTAGTCATAGAATATGACCCGATTGTGGCGCGTTACGCCAAAATTCTTCAGGAACATATCCCCAGGAAAAATATTGGCTGCGGCCATTTCTTTGATGGCATTCCCATATTCTCCGACTACCTCTTCTAGGTCTTCTGGGCGGCAGTCGTGTAAAAACAGGTTTAACGGACGCATCTTCCGCTCTGTGTATACATGATCGATGACTACCTTACCTTCTTTGACACGGACAATGGAAGGAGCTACTTCTAGGAGGTAACTCAAAAGCTCTGGAGTAAAGTGCTTCCACTCGAATTCCAAATGCTCGAATTCGTGGGTATCCGCCATTCTCCCCACTCGATCAATCATTTTTACCAATCGATATTTACCCCGTACTTCTCCTCGTGTAGTTTGTTTAGGAGGCTCAATTTTGTCCTTAATCAGTTTGAAAACAATGGGATAAGAAGGAAGGGTAAATACCGCCATGACAAGTCCAGGAATACCAGGAGCAAAGGTAAATTGATCTGTAGCATTTGAAAGATGCTCCATCAAGTTACGGTAAAAGACCGTTTTTCCATGCTTGTAAAACCCGATGGAATTGTACAAATCTCCCCATTTTTTGATCGGCATAATCGTAGAAAGAAAATGGATGAGCGCAGAGGGATGTTCTACTTCCACCATAAAGTAGGACCGGGCAAAGCTGAAAATAATACTGCAGGTATCTGAATCTAGGATAAGGCTATCGACAAAGATCCCAGATTCCTGGTGCAATAAGGGAAGAATGAAGGGGATATTTTGATCGTCTTTTACCAGTCTTCCTATAATATAAGCTCCCTTATTACGGAAGAAAACGGGTTTGAGAATTTCCAGGCGATCTCCTAGAGCAAGGGAATATTGTTGGGTTATACGGGCTACGATAAAGCTCACATCACGCTCAATATCTTCATAGGGCTGAGTAAAGGCATAGGTTTGGAGAATCGACCGAATGACTCCTTTTAGGTCTTGGCTTAGGGGAAAAACGTGTAATAGGGAGGCTATTAAGTGGGGATCAGGGTTCTTTTGCAAGGTATGGGAAACGAACATGAGGTCTTTGTGAGCCCCCATCTTGCCAATTACCTTCCGGCAAATTGAATTGTAAAAAGTCTCTGCCAACTCTAGTGCGGGATCATTTTGTATACATTCCTCATATTGCGTCCTTAGGGAGTACCAGGCCCCAAGGTTGGATGCATCTTCGCGCATAAGGCGCTTTACCTTTCGTACAAGGGTGGCTACCTGAGATTTATATAGGCTGATTCGTCGACGAGAATCTGACTGTATTCCTGCCCAATCTCGTGCTTCAAAGCGGTCCCTAGCTTGAGCACTAAGTTGGTGAAATCGCCCAAGGAAGGTGTGAAACCCTTCGTATATGAGTGTCAAAACTTGTTCTTCCATAGGAAGCATGATTTACCGGTTGAGCATGGATGTTTGCCATAGAAACCTTGGTATCCCTTCTTTTTAAGCCTCGTTGCCCCGTTTGAGGGTACTGCGTTTCTTCCCTCAAGTCTCAAGCTAGAAACAATAAACGTTAATCCAACTCTTTTTCTATTTTTGCACCATGCAAATTTCATCCATTACAGTTTATCCTATAAAATCTTTGGGCGGTGTTTCCTTGCAGTCCGCGACGCTAGAGCCCCAAGGCCTTCAGTTTGACCGTCGCTGGATGCTCATAGATCCCGAAGAAAAAAAATTCCTTACTCAGCGTCAACTTCCAGAGATGGCCTTGCTGCGTATGGAAATTGGGGCGCATAGCCTTGTATTATCTCATCTAACACAGAAAGTTTCCGCCCTAGAGGTACCCTTGAATCCATCAGGAGGAGAGGAATTTATGGCAACCGTTTGGAACGATACCCTTTCAGTGGAGTCTTGTGGGAAGGATGCCGCACAGTGGTTCTCGGACCTATTGGGAAGGCCTTTGGAGTTGGTCTACATGCCACGGGTAGAAGAGCGAAGCGTAAAAGGAAAATACGCTCCTATGGGCTCCTCTTTGAGTTTAGCCGATCGCAGTCCTTACTTAATAATTGGTCAGTCCAGTCTAGATGACCTCAATACGCGGCTAGATACGCCTGTTCCAATGGACCGCTTCCGCCCCAACTTTGTTTTTGAAGGAGGTGAAGCCTATGCAGAAGATACCTGGAAAAGCCTCAAGATTGGAGAGAATGCTTTCCACTGTGGGGGGCCATGTGGGCGTTGTAAAGTAATTACCATAGATCAAAATACCGCTGAGAAGGGGAATGAACCCTTTGCAACCCTGGCGACTTATAGGAGACCGGAAAAAAGTATTCTGTTTGGGCAGATGCTCATGTTATTGAATGGAGAGATGGTAACAGTTGGGGATAAGCTTGACATGGTTTAGGGAGATTGGGGGTATGAGGTAATTTTTTCATAGAGGGGAACTATTTGTTATCCTTTCTAGGGTAAGGGAATAAAGGGGGACTATTCTTTGTCTAAGTAATACAGGTGAAATGGTTAGAAAATAATTCTAAGAAGTGAGTTAAACCTTTTTAGGCGTTTGGAATCTAATTGAGGTATAACCAGACCCCCTGTAATTTTTCGTCCCATGAGGATGGCTTTGTGGGAAAAATATCAAATACCATTAATTCACAAAAACATGAAAAAGATTGGAATAGTAGTTCCCGTACTAATTGCCCTGTTCGCAATTTCTACGAGTATTCAAGCCCAGCCCGGAAGATTCGAAGGGCAAGGTCAGCCAGGAATGCGCGGACAGCCCCTAGGGCAACTAGAAGGGATTGCAGAAGCAGATGAAGAAACTTGGGTTCAAGATAGAGTAGATCGATTGACAAAGAAGCTAGAATTGAATGAAGATCAGGTATCTCAGGTAAATGCCTTATATAGCCAGAATTTCAAAAGCTTGCAGGGCTTACAAGAGACCCATGGACCTAGCCTCGCCGCTATGCGGGAAGAAATGCAGACTGTCAGAGAGGAAAATCAAGGAGATTGGGAAGGAATGCGCGCCTCTATGGGAGCGATTCGGGATAAATATGGAGAAGATATAGAAGCCGTTCGGGAATCCTTGACAGGTATGCGCAGCACCAACAAGGAAGAAATGGAACTTATCCTCACCGAGGAGCAATTTGAAACTTTTCAAAAATTAGAGGACAGACAAAGGGAAAACCGTGGAAGAAAACGTCCTAATAGAAACGGGAAGAACCGGAAAAATAGCAGCTCTCAACGGTAAATCCCTTTGTGTAGGATTAAAGGCTGTCTGTGGTGGGACAGCCTTTTTTTTATGGGATAAGTACCTCACCAATGATATGGATAACCCCGTTGGATCCTTGAATATTGATCCCAAGGATCGGAACAGAACCTCCTCCGGGTCGATTCAGTTCAAACAAGCCCCCATTTTCAGTAAGAGAGATAATAGAATTCCCTGAATCATGGAGGGTATTCAAACCTAAGCCATTTGTAAATCCATTTTCTAGCACATTTTGATTGGGGACAACATGAAAAGAGAGCACAGCTTCTAGCTCGTCAAGGGGAACCGCGCTAAGGTCATTGTTCCATGCTGGATTGCTGGAGAGAAAGGCATCTATTGCACTATTATTAGGGACAAATAAGGTAAAGGGTCCTTGGCCCGTAAATGCTTCTTCAAAAGGGAGCCCCAACTGGTTGCACGCCGAAAAAAAGCCTAAAAATTCTGGATTTGATTGTAGGTGTGTCCATAAATGGGGAGTGGGGATAACGGCATCTACTGTGTGAATTACCCCATTGCTAGCAGGAATATCAGTTTGTTCTAGATTTGCTAGGCCATTGATTCCCGTTAGGCTACTTATGTAGAGGGAAATAGAATTTAACGAGCTGCTTTCCACAGCAATCGTAGGTAGATATCCGTCGGCAAGTTGGCTTCCGGGAACCGTATTTTGGATAATATGAGGGAGCAAACGCCTGCTCAACGTGTTACGGGGTACGTCTAGTAGGCTACCTACCCCTTCAGATACAAGATAATCTTCAAAGGCTTCATTCGTCGGGAGAAAAAGGGTGTAGGGACCGCTCCCATTTAGCGTGGGGCCTAGGTTTGCATGATCCATGGCCTCTTTCATGAGCGAAAATTGAGGATCTGATGCTATTATTGTATTTAAGTCAGGTTCTGTATTTGGAGAAGGGTCCGATTCTTCTTCACAACTTATCCCAATAAATACAAAAAAGCAGAATACTATTAGGTATAAGTAGGTTGGTTTGTCCATGGAATTTGGCTAAGGGAGATGATTCAAAAGAGGCAAAACAAATAACTGAATTTATTTTACAAAACAAGTCCCTAAATAAAATACTAAGCTCCCTGTTTCCGTGTGGAGGTTTTAAAAAATAGGGGAACTAGGCCTAAAGCAAGTAAGAGTAGTCCCATAATACTTGCGAAGGTTGTAGGGAGGGAATACCAATCTGCAATGAAGCCAAATACAACTGGGCCTAGTAAAAATCCTACATACCCAATCCCAGAAAGGGTAGCAATCCCCTGCGCAGCACTTACGTCCGGTTGGTTCGCCGCTGCACGGAAAAGGGTAGGAATCATTCCCGATAGCCCTAAGCCTACCAGGGCAAAGCCCAAAATGGAGAACCCGAATGTGCCATTTAGCACGATAAAAAGCCCTAGTATGGCTCCGATGCTTCCAAAATATATGATTTGTCCGGGACGAAGTCGGGCCTGTAAAGCATCGCCATAAAACCTCCCCAAGGCCATTGACCCACTGAAGGCAGCAAAGCCAAGCCCCATGGCTTGTGGGGAAGCGAGTTTGACATCGCGCATGAAGATAGTGCTCCAGTCGTGGATGGCCCCTTCACTCATCATAAAGATCATACAAATGATGGCTAAGCCCATTAAGGGTAGAATAGTAAATTTCGGTTTTTCAGAAGCTACATACTCATCTTTGATTGAGAAAAAGTGAGGCTTAAGCAAAAAGGTGCCTAAAACTAAGAGTATACTTAGGCAGGCCATATGCAGGGCTGGGGGAAACTGAGGGTGGATCAACATGCCCCCCAATCCTGCGCCTAGCATGGCTCCTAAACTGAAAAATCCGTGGCAACCAGACATGATATACTGGTTGGACGAACTTTCAAGTAAGGAGGCAACGGCATTCATGGCTATATCCATGAGGCCGCCAAAGAACCCAGCAATAAATAGAGCCATGCACAGGAGTACATAGGTTGGAGCAAGCAAAGGAAGGATAAAGGCCCCATACAAAACTAAAGCAGAGTAAAAGGTAACCCGGCCATCTCCCCACTTTCGGATGAAGATGCTACTTAAGGGCATAACACATAAGGCTCCCATTGCAAAGCAGAAGAGTCCTATTCCTATCTCGCTTTCAGTCAACTGGAGTTTATCTTTAACAAGGGGAATGTACAGAATCCAAGTACTAAGGGGGAGGCTATGTAACAAAAAAATCAATCCTATGGCTCCTACACTTCTGTTTCGGAGAAAGGGAGAAAAGGGATTCAGTCTGGAAAAATCCGGCATAGCGCTTTTGATATAATGAGGACAAAGTTGAAAGAAATATTTAATAAATCTCTCTACACTATTCTTTTTCTTCTTTCACCCCTATTTTAAAGAGGGGTTTTACCACTGAGGTTAATCAAAATGGCCCATATGTACCTTTTCCAATCCCTCAACTAATTCACTTAAGTATTTAAAACCTCTAGTAGAAAGGTGGAAATGGCAGTTTGGAAGGACCATACACTTTGAACTGAAGACTTTGTTAGGTTCCATAAAATCCTTCGTATATTCAGCACATAATGAAATCCTGTTACCTTATATCTGCTGCCTGCTGCATGCTACTTAGCCTAACCCTCTCCGCTCAGGATAGCCTACGTATTCCTCCCCTTCGCATAGGCATTGTGGGACTTTCCCATTCTCATGTTCATGGGCTTTTGGGCCGCCTGGACGACGGAGATATTGAAATTGTTGGAATTTCCGAAGGCGACGAAGCTTTGGCCCAACGCTTAATGAAACAGTATAACTTAAGCCCTTCTTTATGGTATGCCTCCATGGATGAAATGTTATCCAGGACCCAACCTACAGCTGTAGCGGCATTCAATAGTATTTACGAGCACAGAGAGGTCGTCCGTGCTTGTGCACCCAAAGGTATTCATGTCATGGTAGAAAAGCCCCTGGCAGTTTCCCTAGAGCACGCGGAAGAGATGGCTCGATTGGCCGAAATATATGGCATCTATTTGCTGACCAACTACGAGACCACTTGGTATGCCACCCACTACAAGGCCTATGAAATGCTCAACCACGAGAAACTTATAGGTCCCTTGCGCAAGGTCGTGGTACATGATGGCCACCAGGGGCCCCAGGAAATTGGAGTTAATGCAGAATTCCTGGACTGGCTTACCGATCCCAACCTGAATGGGGGGGGAGCCCTAATGGATTTTGGCTGCTATGGAGCCAACTTGGTGACTTGGTTGAGTAAGGGACAAGTCCCCCAAAGTGTCTTTGCCATTACCCAGCAGATTAAGCCTGCTAAATACCCCAAGGTGGATGATGAAGCAACTATTGTTGTCACCTATCCCAAAATGCAGGCGATCATTCAGGCCTCCTGGAACTGGCCTTATAGCCGGAAGGATATGGAGATCTATGGGAAAGATGGTTACATCATCGTAGAAAACCGAAACAAGATGCGCCTGAGGATATCCGAAGAGTTCTCAGAAGCCTACTATGAACTACCTGAAATGAAGGCTCCCTTCCACGACCCTTTTTCCTATTTCGCTAGTGTGATTCAGGGAAAAACCGAAGTACAAGCCTATGACCTGTCGGCTTTACCCAACAATGTCATTTCTATGCAAATATTAGAGGCAGCAAAGGAGTCTGCAAGGACAGGACGGCGGGTGTATTTTGATTGAATATCATATAGAGGGATGTAATTTCTGATGCCAACACAGCTATGGCGCACGTAGAACCCAATACGTCAATACAGGCCGTATCGAAGTGATCCACCTTGAAAACAAAGAAGTCATTCACCATATAGAAGCAGGCCTAGAGGCTATTGAAAGAAAAATAGAAGGGTTAAGTACTTAAGTAGCAAATAGCGAATCTAGCATTTCATTTTCCCCATATATTTGAACATATTGTAAAAAAGTTCAAATATATGTACCAGCTTCTAGAAATTAGTGATAGCCTTCGGCAAGCATTCGATCAGGTTACCGAATATACCCGAAGCCTGACAGATGTGGCATTACACCAAAAGCCCCACCCCCAAAAGTGGTCCGCAGCAGGGAATCTGGAGCACCTCATCCTCAGTACCAAGCCCCTGGCCAAAACCTTGCCCTTACCCAAACTCACTTATAAAGCCTTCGGAAAACCCAATCGGCCTGGAAGAAGCTACGAGGAACTCGTGAAGCGCTACCATGATAGACTGGCGGAGGTTGCGGGGACCAATCCTGCTGGCAATTCTGGTTTTGGCCCCAAAACAGATAAGGTATTGACCCAGGAAGAGCTCCTGAGCAATTGGGAAAAGGTAACGAAAAAGTTGGTATCAAGCCTTTCCAAGTGGGAAGATGCAGACTTGGATAAGTATTTATTGCCCCACCCCTTGTTGGGAAAGCTTACCATCAGAGAGATGATGTTTTTTACCCATTATCATACCTTGCATCATTTGGCCATTATGAGAGAGACGGCTGGAGTTGCTTAATGGGCAAAGGATATCTAGCATTCGATTTAGGCCTCATTCCCTCATATAAGTCTAAATAACATGAATTTTGGATTATAAATACTATTAACCAATTATTTAGACAATCGACAGTCCACGGTTTTCTGGCGTTTCTCCGCAGATGCCACGTCCTTTTTAGGCAGTATCGAAGAGGCTTCAGCGATTCGAGTTAAGAGTTAGAGAGAAAAAGCTTTGCCTTCATTTGTTCTGCTTCAAAAACAAAAGGCCTAGAGCTAGAAGCCTCGGACCTCCAAAGTCTGCTCACCTTATCGTAGCACTACGAGTTTCTTACTGTATAGTCGAGCCTCCCCCTGGTACACATTCACCATGTATGTCCCAGCAGAGATATTCCCTATGGCATATTCCCCTTAAATTCCCTGGCCTTGACAGAATAGGTGGGCGTACAGACCGGGGGGAATTCATTCACTAGGGTAAACTGGACATAGTCTACTAGGGAATTTGCTTTTCCATATGCACCGAAGGTGAGGTTTCTCATAGCTGGAAGGACATTTTTGGTCGAATGTCCATGCAAAATGGCTTTCGCTCATGGATAGAACATACTCGCTTGTGGGTAAATAAGTAATACCCGATTTTGGGGAGGGGGGGGGGTGAGGCCGTCAACGAATGAATCAGATAAAGGACCTAGAATAGCTAAAGCCCTAAACCTCTTCTTATTCCAAAATTTGGCTTACAGGAATTTGATGTAAGGTTCCCTGAATTTCTACGGGCAAAGTATCTGAAGTGGTATACGTTTTTTGAGATAAATACTGTCCATCTTTAGGCTGTTTTGAAACGTAAAGTTTCTGCCCTTCCACATCCAATATCCACAGCTCTGGGATTCCGGCTTCTGCGTAAAGGGGGAGTTTGATTTGTTGATCGAAACCTAAGGAAGTATGGGACACTTCCACTACTAATAAAGTTTCCGTGGGAGTAGGGGAGTGGTCTATATACCTCCTTCTAGGGGGAAGACACAAGGCGATGTCGGGCTCAGGTTCTGAGAGATTGTCTAGTTGAATGGGCATTTGACCTCTTATCACTACGCCTCGGCCAAAAATTTCATAGAAAATATCTGTGAGTTGACCAACGTAATGGCTATGCCGATTTCCAATAGGGCTCATGTCTATTATTTCTCCTTTGATGAGTTCCACCTTATCCCTTTCGGTGATAATGCCTGCGTCAAACATCTGGTGGTACTGTTCAACCGTGAGGGTATGTCGTTTCAGTAAGACTTCCATGTTCAGATTCTTTTTTCTAAAATCTTCTCAACGTAAATAGGTAAAGTAGATTCGCCCAACTTACATTCAAAAGTATCAGAGCCCCTGTAGGTTGCCAAATCCTGATATCTTCCATTTTGGGGATTCTTGGCGACGATGAGTTGTTTTTCCTCAACGTCAATAATCCATACCTCAGGAATACCAGATTGCGCATACAAAGGAATCTTAATCTTTTTATCAAACGCAAGAGAAGAGTGGGCAACTTCCACCACCAAAAACACTTCTTCGGGACTCGGGTTATGATCCCAATACCTTTCCTCTGGACCCATGCAAAGGACAACATCAGGCTCAGGCTCAGACAGGTTATCGAGTTGAATGGAGTTTTGAATGCATACTAGGATTTCATCTCCAAGTATTTTTCCAAATAAGCGATTGAGTCGATTAATAAAAAAGTTATGGCGACTTCCCTTAGGGCTCATGGGGATAATATTTCCATTGATAAGTTCCGTCTTATCTCTCTCTGTTATGATTCCCTCTTCAAACATTTTGTGGTATTGCTCCACGTTTATTAAATCTTGCTTGAGAATAAGTCCCATACCCTTTTTATGATAAGTTACGGAATTTTAGGATAAAGAGATATGAAAACTTCACCCAGGCTTTTCACATATCAGCTTATTTTTGCATCTAGGACCTCAGATGCAACAAAGCCCTTATGATTAATTTGCTCTAACGAAACCTCCATCAATTGGTTAGCTAGGGTAGTCTCATAGGGCATCTCCACCTTGATGTAATTGTCCGTATACCCATACATTTTCCCCTCCTTTTCCGCATCTTCCAGTAATACTTTCCTTTCTGAACCTAGGAATTGCTCATAGAAATGCCTACGCTTCATTTCCGAGAGGTTGCGTAGACGCTGACTGCGTTGGTTGCGGATTTTCAGAGGGACCTTATTTGGCATTTTGGTAGCCAGGGTATTTTCCCGCTCGGAGTATGTGAATACGTGGAGGTAGGAGATATCAAGGTCATTCAAAAACTGATACGTCTCCTCAAACAAAGTCTCGCTTTCGCCCGGAAAGCCTACAATCACATCCACCCCGATACAAGCATGTGGCATTACGGACTTGATCTTCTCCACCCGATCCTGGTAAAGCTCGCGATTATAGCGACGGCGCATTTTCCCCAGTAGTTCATTGCTCCCACTTTGTAAGGGAACATGAAAATGCGGCATAAAATGCTGAGAACTAGCCACAAACGCTATAATTTCGTGCGACAGTAAATTAGGCTCTATGGAAGAAATACGGAAGCGATCCACAGCCCCTTGCAGATCCAGGGCTTGAACCACATCTAGGAAATCCTCCGGTTGGTCTTTGCCGTAGTCTCCTGTATTTACGCCTGTAAGCACAATCTCTCGAATTCCCTGATTGCCCAGGCTCTCGGCATTTTGTAGAATATTTTCCAGTGAATCACTGCGGCTCTTTCCTCGGGCAAGAGGAATGGTACAAAAGCTACACTTGTAATCGCAGCCGTCCTGAATTTTCAGGAAAGCACGCGTTCGATCCCCAACTGAATAGGCATGGACAAAGTCGTTCACCTCCGCAATCTCATCGTGGAATACACAGGGATTTTCCGTTTTGGTAAAGTCTTCCACCAACTCTAAAATGCGAAACTTATCTCCCGCCCCAACGACCATATCCACTCCCGGAATATCCGCGATTTCTTGCGGCTTGAGCTGTGCATAGCAGCCCACCACGATCACAAAGCCCTCCGGATTCCGCCGCATGGCCTGTCGGATGATGTTCCGGCACTTTCGATTGGCCTGTTCTGTAACCGAGCAGGTATTGACTACATAAACATCCGCAGGATTGGAGAACTCTGTTTTGGAAAAGCCTCCCTCCAGAAACTGCCGCCCGATGGCCGAAGTTTCGGAAAAGTTGAGCTTACAGCCCAGGGTATGAAAGGCTACTGTCTTCATTGATTAAAACACTCAGTCTGCAAAGATAGGATTTTTTGTTTTGCCTGAGAAGAAGTAAAGGGATGCCAAATAAGAAACAGCTGGTTAATTCGTTTGTATAACAGAATTCCAAGTCCATGCAAGACGAACTAACACAAGAAATAATCGGAGCAGCTTACCGCGTCCACAATACCCTCGGATCTGGATTTCTGGAGAAAGTCTACGAGAATGCTTTACGAGTTGAATTAAGAGACCTAGGCCTAGCAGTCAAACAACAATTTCCAATCTCTGTTTTCTACAAAGGATTCACCGTAGGCCAATTCATTGCAGATCTCTTCGTCGAAGATCAAGTCATCTTAGAGCTCAAAGCAGTTGAAACCCTGATTCCCTTTCACTACGTCCAACTTGTAAACTACCTAAACGCAACCCAGGTTGAGATTGGCTTACTCATAAATTTCGGAGAATCCGTTCAAGTAAAAAGAAGAACTCGAAAATTCAAGTATCCATAGCGATTTCTCCCCAATATATCGTTCCCTACTCTCCACCCTATTTAAATATCGACTTTATTCAGGGTGTCCCAATACCCTTCATCTCCCCGATCTCTCTATATAATCTCCTTATCATCCTGTCTCTCTCATCCTCATCCCCCAATCCTATCTCCATCCTCAAAATCCCCTCCTCCCGTCTCTCTCTCTCCCCTAATCCTATTTTCATCCTCCTGATCCCGTCTCTCTCTCCCCTAATCCTATTTTCATCTTCCTGATCCCGTCTCTCTCTCTCCCTTAATCCTATTTTCATCCTCCTGATCTTGTCTCAATCTCAACTCCCGCCCTTTCCCTTAATCCTATTTTCATCCTCCTGATCCCGTCTCTCTCTCCCCCAATCCTATCTCCATCCTCAAAATCCCCTCCTCCCGTCTCTCTCTCCCCTAATCCTATTTTCATCCTCCTGATCTAATCTCAATCCCAACTCCATCCCTCATATCCCCGTCAGAAAATCCTCCGTCCCCAAATACGCTCAGCGACACTGTCAATCCCCTCCTACAACAGTTCAGCCTGCTGGTCAAAAAGCTACAATATGCAGAATAGTGAGAACTCTCGACATTCCAG